>DAOPJF010000026.1:0-14172 GCA_035399525.1 Candidatus Krumholzibacteriia bacterium
TCGTTGCGGGTCTGCGTCATGATGTAGTCGAGGCCGCCCATCAGGTTCCACAGCAGCGAGACGACGCCGACGATCCACAGGTGTTTCGGGGCGGGGCGAGGGAAGGCCATGGGCGGTCCTTTCGGATGGGGGCGCCGGTCCGTTCCGGCGGGTTCCGGGGGTTTGACGGCGGCCGGGCGCATGATACCATAGGGATCGGATCGGGAACAGGTTTCGTCCAGTTTGCATTCAATATGTTGTCCGGCAACAAGTTGATCCGTTTTAGCGGCGGAGGCCACCACGATGACGCGATCCGCTGCCACGGTCCTGTTCCTCGTCGCCGGCCTCGCCGCGACCGCCGCCGGGCGGGCCGGCGCCGCGGTGCGGCCGCTGGCCGAGGCCGCGCCGGACACCTTCCGCTTCGCCAACCTGCCCGAGATCCGCGACTACTTCGCGGCGGCCGACTACACCCTCGACCACTGGCGGGCGGGCGAGCGCTCGGTGCCCCGCTACTACCTGGCCCGCGTGCCCAGCCGCTGGCGCAAGGAGGTGGCGCCGGAGCTGCCGGTGCACCTGAAGAAGCGTTACTTCTTCTTCGTGTACGCGCCGCTGGTGCTCGAGGCCAACGAGGACATCCTGGCCGACCGCGAGCGCCTGGCGCTGCTGGCCGGGCGTCGCGATCGCAGCGCCGGCGACGAGGCCTGGCTGCGCGACCTCGCCCGCGCGTACCGGCTCGATCCGCCCGCCGACGGCACCCTGGCCGACGGCATGCTGGCCGAACTGATGCAGCGCGTCGATGCGGTGCCCACGTCGCTGGCCCTGGCCCAGGCGGCCGTCGAGAGCGGCTGGAGCACCTCGCGCTTCGCCGACCTGGGCAACGCCCTGTTCGGGCAGTGGACCTGGGGCGACGACGGCATCACGCCCCAGGAGCAGCGCGGGCACCTGGGGGACTACAAGATCAAGGCGTTCGCCACGCCCGAGCAGTCCATCGCCGCCTACATGCGCAACCTGAACACCCATCCCAGCTACGCCGATTTCCGCGCCGAGCGCGAGCAGTTGCGCGGCGGCGACGAGAAGCTGATCGGGGCGTCGCTTGCCCGCGCGCTGGTCTCGTACTCGGAGAAGGGCGAGGAGTACGTCCACACGCTGCTGTCGGTCATCGACGTCAACGGCCTCGAGCCCGCCGACGAGGCGTACCTGCGCGACATGAAGCCGGTGGTGCTGCTGCCGGTGGGCGATGGCGCCGACTGACGCTCCGCCCGGGAAGGACGAGACCATGACCAGCCGCCTGCGATGCCTGTGCGTGGCCGCGGTGCTGGCCTGTGCCGTCCCGGCCGCGGCCTCAGTGCACGACATTCACCTGTACACCTCTTCGACGCCCGACTGCGTGTCGCTGGACGACCTGGTCGCCACCATCACCGCCACCTGGTCCGAGCCCGAGGACCAGGCCCTGGCCTTCTGGCGCTGGATGGTGCACAGCCACCTGCAGACCAGCGCCACGTTCGAGGACGGCGCGCCCATCTGGGATCCCATCCAGTTCTACGGCAGCTACCCCAACACCTTCTGCGGCTACATGGCGTCCTACCTGACGGCCTTCGCCGACCGCATGGGCGGCGACTGGCGGCACCGGTACGTCGAGCTGGCCGACCACACGGTGGCCGAGCTGTCGTGGGATGCAGGCGCCACCTGGCACATGTTCGACACGTCGATGGTCGTGTACGTGCGGCGGCACGACGGGCAGATCGCCTCGTGCGCCGACATCGCCGCCAGCGACGCCTGCGGGCTGTCGGCCTTCTGGGGTGCCGCGGGCGCCGAGCCCGGCCACCTGTACCTGTTCCACGCGGCCGACGAGTGCATGACCAACCCGCCCGATCCCGTCCACACCGAGCTGGGCTATCCGAGCGGCTACCGCAAGGGCACGGACAACCCGGTGGTGTTCTCGCGCACGCTGCGCAACGGGGCCGACTCGTACATCGCCGGCTTCGACGTGCAGACGGCCTTCACCCACATCCGCAACGGATGGCGCAACCGGCTGCACCTGCACCCGGGGCACACCTACACGCGGTCCTGGACGCCGCTGGGCGCCGGCGCGGAGTACGCGCGTCTGAACTCGCGCGGGCTCGACCCCAACGACTCGTACTACCCGGCGAACATCCGCTCCAACGGGCTGTGGGAGATTGCGCCGGGGTTCGGCGACGTCGATCCCGCCCTCGGCTGGTTCGACCTGCAGGGCCTGGTGCACCGCGACCAGGACGGCGGGCAGGGGCCCGCGTTCCGCCCGGCTGCGGGGCAGGCCGCGGCCATCGCCACGGTGAAGGTCGATGCGGCCAACGTGCTGACGTCGGCGCGGGTGTGGGCCGCCGGCACGCGCGGTGCGGACGACGGACTGTTGCTGGCGTTTTCGCGGGACGCGGGCTGCACCTGGACGACCTTCGCTGCGCCCGGAGCCGGCGCATTCGCGGCGTGGTACGACCTGGGGTCGGCGCAGGTGGGCGGCTGCAGCGAGCTGCTGGTGCGCGCGGTGATGACGCCGGGCGCGACCCGCACCGACTGCGGGCTGGACAACCTGCGCATCGAGGCGATCACCCAGCTGAACCGCATGACGCTGCCGGCGCTGCAGCGGGGCGCCAACCGCGTGCGCTTCGCCGCGGGCGTGCCCCGCGAGACGCTGACCCTGCGGCCGACGCTTCACCAGGGCGCCGCCTACCACTGGTCGACCTCGGCCGAGGCGTGGGGCGGGCTGGTGTCGGGCACCGAGGTGCTGGGGTACTCGACGGCCATCACCTATCCCGCTGCGGCGGGCGTGCCCGGCTTCGTCACTTGGCGCATCGCGACGCCCACGCCCATCGTCGCGGTCGAGTACGGCGGCAGCTTCGTCACGCGGTTCCCCGGGCCGGCGGACCGCGTCCTGCTCGAGTCGTCCTGGGACGGCGCGTCGTACGCCACCGATGCGGTGTTCGACGCGACGACCGCGCCGACCTGGGATGCACGCATGGACGCGTCGCCCGCCGGGATCCCGGTCGGCGCGCAGGAGGTGCGCCTGCGGTACGAGGCCACGAGCTCGGTGGATGCATCGTCCCAGAGCACCGGCCTGCAGGACGTGCTGATGATGGTGCAGCATGCGCCCTGGGATCCGTCGTTCGCGCCGGTGGCCGTGACCTGGTGCTGGACCGAGCACCGCACCGGGGGCGACGTCACGCGCAGCCACACGAGGGTCGTCACCGGGGCCCAGGACACCTGGACCCTCGACGTCGGCGGCTACCGCGACCCCACCATGCAGTGGGTGCGCGTGCGCCTGGCCGAGCCCGGCGACCTCGAGGGCTACGACGACGGCGTCGACGTGGGGCCGGGCGCCGGCCGCGACAAGGTGCGCATCGCCGCGCGTTGGCTCGACGACTGCGCCTTCGGGCGGCCCTACACGGTGTCGCACCCCGCGGCCGCACTGAACCCGGACACGGGCGGGCGCGAGCTGACCGACGGCGTCGTCATCCCGCCCACCGACTACCAGACCTCGACCTACGTGCAGGGCCAGGCGGCCTACTGGGACGGCGATGCGCCGGTGACGGTGACGATCGACCTGGGGCAGGAGCGCGTGGTCAAGGCCGTGCGCGTGACCTCGCACCAGCCCAACGCGCAGTTCGGCCACGCCGGCACGGTGACGGTGACGGGCATCGCCGGCGACGGGTCGTCCGCGCCCCTGGGCGTGATCCAGCACGACGACATCTGGAGCCCGCCGGGCGACCACGTCGACTGGGGCTACGTGCGCTCGGAAGACTTCGCCGACCTGCCGGCGGGCGGCCGCCTGGCCTACGGCTACTGGCTGGTGCCGGCCGCGCCGGTGACGGCCGCCGAGGTGACGCTCGACTTCGTGCCGCTGGCGGGGCACGGCCTGGGGCTGAGCGAGATCCAGGTCTTCACCGACGTCGCCGTCACCGACTGGCCCGACCACGATGTGGTGATCGGCAGCGGGGCCGCGGACGTGGGCGATGGTGAAGGTGCGTCCGTGCCGTCGCTGCAGGCGATGACCATCTATCCCAACCCGGCGAACCCCGGCGCCTGGATCACCTACGCGCTGCCGCAGGCGGCCGACGCCGAGCTGGCGGTGTACGACGTGCGCGGCCGCCTGGTCCGCACCCTGGTCGACGGCTGGCGACCGGCCGGGCAGCACCGCGCCTGGTGGGACGGCCGCGACGGCCAGGGCCGCAGCGTGGCCTCGGGCGTGTACCTGGCGGTGGGCCGCTGGGGCGGTGCCCAGGCCGTGGGACGCATCACCCTGGTGCGCTAGCCCGTCTTCGATCGTGTCACCAACCCGACGGACCCGCGTATACGCCGCTGTCCGACAATTCGAGACCTGACCGACTCAGGGGAGCGGATCCGCCCTTGGACCTGCGCAGGAACTTGCGAGACCAACGCCACCGCGTGCTGCTGGCCCTGGCCCGCCGCGGCAACGAGGACGCCTTCCGGCGGCTGTACCGGGAGCTCTTCGGACCCGTGAGCGCCTACGTGGGGCGGCGCGTGCCGAACCGGGAGGATGCCGAGGATGTCACCGCACTGGTGTTCAGCCGCTTCGTGCACCGCCTGGACGGCTACGACGCCGACCGGGGGAGCGTCATGACCTGGGTGCTGACCATGGCCAGGACGGCGGTCATCGACCAGCACCGGCGCCGGCGGCCCGCCGCCGAGCCGGTGGACGAACTGGCCGACCGCCTGGCCGGGCCGGGACCGGGGCCGCTGCAGGAATGCGTCCGTGACGAGGACCTGCGGCGCGTGCGGCGCCTGCTCGAGCGGCAGCCCGACGACATCCGCGAGATGTTCGCCCTGCGCTTCGAGCAGGGGCTGCGGGTGCACGAGGTGGCGGAGGTCATGGGGCTGTCGCCGGACGCGGCGAAGCAGCGGTTCGCAAGGGCCTTGCGCAGGCTCCAGCTGGAACTGAAGGACGAGGAGCGGGGACCCGGACCGAACAAGGGGGACGCACCATGCGCCACGATCGACTGAACAGGCTGCTGGACGCATGGCACGAAGGCGGGCCCGTCGACACGGGGCGCCGGGCGGACCTCGAGGCCGGGCTCCTGGAACAATACCGGAAGAACCATCCGCGCAACCGGAGGTGGCTCATGTTTCTGAATCCCTGGAACCGCGCCGCGCGCTTCGCCGTGGCCGGCCTGGCCGTGGCCCTGCTGGGCGTCGGCGCCTGCTCGACCGAGACGACGACCGAGATCGAGGCGGGCCAGCAGGCCCACATCAGCCTGCGGCTGGACACCTCGGTGCCCGACAAGGCGGGCGAGCTCGACCCGCGCGTCGTGACCGACTTCATCGCGGCGCAGCCCGGCGTCGACGAGCTGAACGTGAACGTCCGCGAGATGATCGACGACGCGGGTGCGGTGACCACCGACCTGGGCCTGGTGATCTGGGGCGGGAACCTGGACGCGGACGCCCTGGCGGCGGCCCTCCGGGAGCGCTTCCCGTCGCTGGGCGCGTCGGACATCAGCTTCGAGCCGCTGACCGCCACGGTCACCGAGAGCCTGTTCGACAAGCTGGGCCGCGAGGTGTTCCACGTCGAGGCCGACGGCGCGAGCGCCGAGGAGATCCGCGCGCAGATCCTGGAGCAGCTGGCGGCGCAGGGCGTCGAGGGCGACGCGCAGGTCGAGGTCATCGACGGCGACGGCACCCGCGAGATCCGGGTGATGATCGAGCAGGACGACGCCAAATAGACCGCTGTTCCGGTCAGGTCGCGGCCGGGCCGTCGAGGCGGTCCGGCCGTTCCTTTTCGGCCTCGGCCAGGTGCACGGTGCGCGTGGGGAACGCGAACTCGACCCCCAGCCGGTCGGCCAGGCGCACGATGTCCAGGAACAGCGCGTGGCGCACGGCGCGCTCGTCGGCCTGCGAGCCGGCATCGACATAGCACGAGAACTCCAGGTCGATGGACGAGTCGTTGAACTCCCACACGCCGGCGCTCATGTACATGGGCTGGACCAGCCGCTGCTGCCGCATGGTCTCCATCAGGCCCGTGGCGAAGGCCTCGAGCCTGTCGGGCGGCGTGCTGTAGAGCACACCCACGCGGGACCTGATGCGCCGGTGGCGGCGTCGGCCCAGGTTGTCGATGACCTCGTTGGCCAGCAGGCTGTTGGGGATGGCGACGAGCGAGTCCTCGCGGGTGCGGATCTGGGTCGAACGCAGCCCGACCCGGTCGACGTAGCCCTCGTGCCCGGCGACGGACACCAGGTCGCCGCGGGCGAAGGGACGGTCGGCCAGGATCACGGCCGAACCGAACAGGTTGGCCAGGGTGTCCTTCGCCGCGAACGCCAGGGCGAAGCCGCCCACGCCCAGGCCGGCCAGCACGCCGCTGAGGGGCAGGCCGATCTCGTCGGCCAGGAAGACCACGCCCGCGACCACGACCAGGACCTTGAACAGGCTGCCCAGCATCGCCACCAGCAGCTCGTCGTAGTAGCCCGGCGTCGCGGCGGCGCGGCGCGCCAGCGACTCCTGCAGCAGGTTGGTCAGGGTGAACACCGTCCAGGTCAGGCCCAGGCCGATCACGAGCACGGCCACGCCGTGCAGCACCGGGAACAGGCTGAGCGGCAGGCCGAGGTTGGTGATGCAGGTGTACCCGACGGCCGTCGCCAGGGTGATGACCAGCGGCAGCAGCAGGTGGGCCCGCAGGCGACGCCTGACCTCGGGCTCGGCGCCGCTCAGGCCGCGGTCGACCAGCACGCGCGTCAGTCCGCCCAGCACCGCCACGATGCCGAACGTCAGCAGGGCCGAGGCGACGATCGCCAGCCATTGCCAGAGCTCGAGGCCTCCCGTGAGCCGAGTCAGCTGCGGGACGTGGTTGCGGACCATCCGGTTCAGTCGGAAGTAGACGGCCTGCTGGCGGTCGGGGATGAGCTCGCCGGCCAGGGGCACGTCCTCGAGGGTCTCGTACAGCGTGCGCACGTCGGCCAGGGTCTGTGCCGTGAACTTCCAGGTCACCACGCTGTCCTGGCGCGCCGGTGCGATGACCACGGCGCCGCGCGGATGCTGGAAATGCACGTAGGGGATGGTGCGCCGCGGGTCGTCGGGCACTTCCTGCCAGATGACGTAGCCGATGCGGTCGAGGGTCTGCTTCAAGTAGGTGGCCAGCAGCGGCAGCATGGCGTCGCGCAGGGGCGGGCTGATGCCGGACAGGTCCAGGGCCGCGGCCACGTGCTCACGGCCGCCGTGGTCCCACTTCTTGTACTCCTCGATGAAGGTGCGCAGCGTCGCCCGCGGGCTGCCGAGGTCGAGGTACTCGAGCGAGTTGACCATCGTTCGGCCGCGCGCCGCCAGTAGCCGGCGCAGGTCGGCGCGCAGGGTGTCTTCGGACGGTACGCGCAGCTTCCAGCCGCCGGCGGTGCGCACCGCGGTGACGGTCACCGACTGCCCGGTGCCGGCCTGGCCCAGCCGCAAGGCCAGGGTGTCGACCGCGCAGCTGTCGGGGATGTCGGCCAGGCGGATGGTGCAGGCGTTCAGCACGTCGAAGAACAGGATGGGGCGGTCGCTCGCGTGGCTGCCGGGGTTGGGGTCGTCGGCCCGGCCGGTCTCGAGGCACGCGAGGGCCGTGTTGACGTACTCCCGGCGCCCGGCCTGGATGGCGTTGGCCGCGGTCAGGAACGTGCGCAGGGCCGCGCGCGGCGACGCCAGGTCGGCGGCGAAGCTGCCCTGGCCGTGGGCGCTGCCGACGCGCGAGCCCGACCACCAGTCGCCGTTGCCCAGATGGCCGAAGAACGTCGTGCCGTCGCCCGATATGTCGATCTCGAACGTGCCCGACTCGGGACCGTGTCCCCAGCGCCCGCGCAGCGCCTGCCCGTCGGCGGTGCCCGACAGCGTGCCGTGGCCCGGTTCGTACGTGCCCGTGACCTGCGCGCCGTCCTGCATCAGCACCATCCGGACGCCGCCGCCGGTCCAGTTGGAGTCCCAGGTGCCGGTCCAGTCGGAGGCGGCGGCGACCGCGGCGGTCAGCAGGCAGACCAAGACGAGGCCGGGGCGCAGGGCGGCGGGGCAGGCGGTCCGCATGGGCAACGATCCATCCGGGAACGGGGTGGCCGGTTCGGTGTCGCCGCATTCTAGCCGCTGACGGCGCGGGAAGCCACTGCCGGGCCGCGAGGGCGCCATGAAGAAGCGGGGCGGCCGGACCCCGAAGATCCGCCGCCCCGCCGCGTGTTCGGCCGATGGCTGCTACTCGTCGATGCCGCCGCCGCCGCCGGTGTTCAGGCTGCGGAAGATCAGCACCGCCGAAAGCAGGTTGTCGCCGGCCTTGGCCGCCCCGTCGGCGCCCTCCTGCACGATGAGCGTCTCGCCCCACGCGATCAGCACGCCCACGAAGGCCGGATCGGCGCCGGCCAGCGCATGGCCGCTGACGTGGTTCAGCTCGGTGACCAGCAGCTCGCGGTAGAGGTCCTCGACGTCGGTGCGCGGGTGGCGGCGCAGCGTCTGGTAGGCCTCGCGCAGCTCGTCGCCGTCGGTGAACTGGTAGGGCTCGGGCAGGGCGAGCTGCTCGATGGCGGCGATGAACTCGAGCAGGCGCGCCGGGCTGTAGAATCGGCCCTGCCGGCCGTAGCCGCGGCCGTGGTCACTGGGCTCGTCGCCGTCCTCGCACGAGCGGATGGCGTGGTGCAGCTGGTCCTTCCACCAGCGCAGGGTTTCGCCGGCAGGCTGCAGCTCGCCCTGGTCCAGGCCGTCGAGGATCTGCGCCGTGTCCGGCGTGAAGCCGAAGTCCAGCCCCGAGGCATCGGGCCCGACGCCCACGTCGAGGGACGTGGCGGTCGTCGGCAGGAAGAGGCTGCCCAGGGTCGGGTTGAACGCGTCGGCATGGGCGTCGGTATCCACGAGCACGGTGTAGGCGCCCGCCGGAACCGAGGCCGACCAGCTGCCGTCGCCGGCGGTCAGCGCAGTCACGACCTGGCCGCCCGCAGCGACGACATCCACGGCCACGCCCGGGATGCCGCCCTCGCCCGGGCCGCGCAGGCCGTCGCCGTCGGCATCGGTGAACACCGAACCCGCCAGCGTGAACATCCCGGCCACCGCGCCGGCGCAGGGGCCGGGGATGACCGCGGTGAAGCCGCCGGCGTAGGTGGTGGCCAGCGACTGCACTTCGCCCTCGGCGACGTCGCCGGGGAAGGTCAGGGCATAGTCGCGGCCTGCGGTGTCCTGGGCATCGATGGGCAGCTCCCACTTGAAGCCGCTGAAGCCGTAGGCCGGCGCATCATGGAACTGGCCGCCCTCGGCCGGATCCCAGGCCGACGGTTCGGGTGCGCACGCGGGCAGCTCCACCATCCACCAGATCAGGTTCGGGTCGGCGCCCGTGCCGGCCACGTTCCAGCGGAAGGTGGTCTGCTGGCCGTCGAAGGTGCGGCCGAGGTAGGTGACGGTGAAGTTGCCGATGGGCGTGACGGCGTCGGCCTTCTCGGCCGGGCCGGCGGGCGCCGGCGTCGTCAGCGGATCGGTCTGGGAACAGCCGGCCAGGGCCAGCGACAACAGCAACGCGGTCGACGCGACCGCCAGGGACAGGCCTCTGCGGAATCTCATGGACGCAACCCCCTCGAACGTGCGCCGCCTTGAACCGGGCATCGTCCGCGTCGAGGGGCCGACCGCGTGGCGCGGCGGTCGCCGAGGACTCCATTCCCCCTGGGCCCTCGTGGCTGGCGGACGATCAATGTGGACCATCTTACACCAGAATTATCACGATCCGCAACAAAATGATGTAACTTATTGGATGTCTTTAGCTTCTTCGGCCGGCCGGATGCGGTCGGCACGCGCCTGGATGTCGGTGGCCTCGTTGGGGCGGCCCGCGTGCCGCAGGGCGGCGGCGTAGTCGTCGAGGATCCCCGCCAGCTCGGGGTGGTCCGCGCCGTTGGCTGCCGAGAACACGCCGATGGCCTGCCGGAACCACTGCAGGGCGGCCGCCGTGTCGCCGCGCGCGTCGGCCAGCAGGCCGAGGTCGCGCTCGCTCCAGGCCACGTCCGGGTGGGCCTCGCCGAAGGTGCGGCGGCGGATGTCCAGCGCCTGGTGCAGCAGCGAGTCGGCGGCGGCGTAGCGGCCCTCCTCGCGCGACAGGTTGCCCAGGTTGTTCAGCGTCTGCGCCACGTCGGGATGGTCGGCGCCGAGCGCCGCGCGGCGGATGGCCAGCGCGCGCCGCAGGTACGGCTCGGCCTTGGCGTACGCCTTCTCGTCGCAGTACAGCAGGCCCAGGTTGTTCAGCGCCTGCCCCAGCCGCGCGTGCCCGGGGCCGAGCACCTTCTCGTAGATGGGGATGGCCCGCAGGTACAGCGGCTCGGCCTCGCCGTACCGCTTGAGCTGGTGGTACAGCAGCGCCAGGTTGTTCAGGCCCTTCGCCACGTCGGCGTGGTTCTCGCCGTAGGCGTTCTCCCAGATGGTCAGCGCGTGTTTGAAGCGCGCCTCGGCCTCGGCGTAGTCGCCGCGGTTCCAGGCCAGGGCCGCCAGGCTGTTGTCGCTGGCGGCGACCAGCGGATCGTCGGGGCCCACTGCGGCGGCGCGCAGCTCGCGGGCCTGCTCGTAGAGGGGCCGTGCCTCGTCGTAGCGGCCCTGGCGTCGGTAGACGGCCGCCAGTTCGCCCATGCTGTCGGCGAGCTTCAGCTTGTCGGGCGCGCCGCGGCCGTGCATGTCCTGCAGCGATTCGCGCAGCAGCGCGGTCGCTTCGTCGTAGCGCGCGAGGTTGCGGTAGAGGTCGGCCAGGTCGGTCAGGCTCGCGGCCAGCTCGGGTCCGCCGCCCTCGGCGCGGCGCAGGCGCAGGGCCTCCTCGAGGTAGGGCCGGGCCGCCTCGTAGAGGCCCAGGTTGCGGTACACGCGGCCCACGGTGGCCATCAGGCGGGCGCGCACCTGGGGCTGGTCGGCCAGCTCGCTCTCGATGCGGCCGGCGCCCTGGTCGAGGATCTCGCGCGCGGTGATGGTCTCGCCCCGCGCGTGCTCGGGGTCGGACACCTCGAACAGGTCGACCAGGAAGTCGGTGACGCGCGTGGCCGTGGTGGCCTCGTCGCGCGCGACCTTCTCGGCGCGCACGGCGCGGATCATGCCGACGGTGGTGCCCAGGGCGCCCAGCACCAGGGCCACGGCGACGATGGCGCCGGCGACGACGCCGGTGCGGTGCCGGCGGACGAACTTGCCGACGCGGTACGACGCCGTCGGCGGCCCGGCGCTGACCGGCTCGTGGTTGAGGTGGCGCCTGAGGTCGAGCGCCAGGCCCAAGGCCGTGCTGTAGCGGCGCTGGCGGTCCTTCTCCAGGGCCTTCATGGCGATCCAGTCGAGGTCGCCCGCCAGGCGGCGGCGCAGCACCGGCGCCTCGACGCCGCGCGCATGGGCCAGCGTGTCGCGCTCGCCCGCCAGGGTGGTGAAGCGGTCGCTGGGCCGGGGCGGATCGACCTCGCGGATGATCCGCATGGCCTCCTTGAACCCGGCCTTCTCGAGCTTCTCGGGCGGGAACGGGCGCACGCCGGCCATCAGCTCGTAGAGGATGACGCCCAGGGCGTAGACGTCGGCGCGGGTGTCCACGTCGTGGGCGGCGAAGTCGGCCTGCTCGGGGCTCATGTAGGCCGGCGTGCCCACCAGCTGGCCCATGCCCGTGCGCAGCGTGTTCTCGGTCAGGTCGCGGTCGATGGCCTTGGCCACGCCGAAATCGATGATCTTCGGCAGCGGCTGGCCGTCGACCTCGGCCACCAGCACGTTCGAGGGCTTCAGGTCGCGGTGGATGATGGCCTTCTGGTGCGCGTGCTGCACGCCCTCGCAGACGTGGATGAACAGCTCGATGCGTTGGCGCAACGACAGCCGCTTCGCGTCGCAGTAGTCGGTCAGCGGCACGCCGTCGACATACTCCATGACGAAGTACGGGCGGCCGCGCGGCGTGGCGCCGGCGTCGAAGACCTTGGCGATGCAGGGGTGATCCATGAGCGCCAGGGCCTGGCGCTCGGACGCGAAGCGGGCGACGAACTCCTCGGTGTCCATGCCGCGCTTGACGACCTTCAGGGCCACGGTGCGCCGGATGGGCGCCGTCTGCTCGGCCTTGAACACCTGGCCCATGCCGCCCTCGCCGATGGGTTCGACCAGGCGGTACGGGCCGATGACCTGCGACTCGTCGGCGGGTTCGCCGGACGCCGCGCCGGCCGAACCGCCCGAGACGACGGTCCGGTCCGGATCCCCGCCCGCGAGGGTGCGGTCGGGGTCGTCGTCCGGTCCGGCGAGCGTCGGGGTGTCGTCGGTCACGTCGCTGCCGACCTCCGGCGGTCAGGGGCCGCCGCCGCCCGGGCGGGCGGCGGGCATCCGATCCTCGCGGATCGGAGGCCAGCATAGCCGCAATCGCTGCCGGGGGCGAGGAACGGATCTACTTCGGGCGCTGGCCCAGCAGCCGGGCGGGCAGGTAGATGATGCCCTTGATGAAGGCGAACACGCCGCCGACCACCACGCCCAGCAGCCGGAACGGCAGCAGCACCAGCCACACCAGCGGGTACAGCACCAGGGCCAGCAGGGCCAGGGGCCAGCACAGCACGAACAGGATCAGCCAGAGCAGGAACTTCAGCATGGGGCGACCTCCGGGGGATGGTTCGGACCATGATACGCGGGGGGAGGCGCGGTTGTTCGCCGCGCGGCGAAAAAAGGCGCCGCCCCGCCCCGGACCGGAGCGGGGCGGCGCCCTGCCGCTCGGGCCGCGGATCAGCGCAGCAGGGTCATGGGACGCGTCGCGCTGGCGGCGCCCGCCTCGACGCGGGCGAAGTACACGCCGCTGGCCACGCTGCGGCCGGAGGCATCGCGGCCGTCCCAGCGCACCGCCTGGCGCCCGGCGGGCATGACCGCGTCGACCAGGACCGCGACCTGGCGTCCCGCCGCGTCGAACACCGTCACGCGCACGGGTGCCGAGGCCGGCAGGTCGAAGGTGATGGCCGTGGTCGGATTGAACGGGTTGGGTACGCAACCGCGGTGGGCGAAGGCCGCGGGCAGGCTGCCCACCGACGCCATGTCTGCGGCCACGGCGATCTCGACGCTGGGAGTCCCCTCGTTGCCGTGCACGTCGACCGCGGTGACCCGGTAGTAGGCGGTGCCGGTGGCGGTGCCGTCGACGAAGGCGTCGGTCGGACTCGTGCCGACGAGATGGACGGCATCGAGTGGGAAGCCTCCGGTGTCGCCGCGGTAGATGCGGTAGACCGAGAGGTCCTCGTCGTGGTCGCCGCTCGGCAGCCACGCCAGGTCGACGGCGGCGCCGGACCAGGTTCCGCCCAGGGCCACCGGCGCGCCAGGCGCCAAATCGTCGACCGACCAGGCCGACAGGATGTTCGATTCCCACCAGGTCGTCGCGTCGGCGTGGGCCAGGACCTGCACCTCGATGGCGTGCGTGCCGGTGGCGGTCGAGTCGCCGTAGGTGGGGACCGAGCAGGAGTAGATGCCCCGCTGCGCCGCCGGCACCTGGGCCACGTACGACCAGCCCGCGGTCAGCAGGGCCGCCGCGGCTTCCGTCTCGAGGCCCGCCGCGGCCGCGATGCGCGCCGGATCGGCCGGCGCGGCCTTGGCGCCGTCGAGCGCGCGGCGCCACACGGTGTACCACGCGACGTCGGCCGCCGGGTCCACGTCCAGGACGCTGGCGTTCCAGTCGGCACGCACCAGGCCGCCCTGGTCGGGTCCCTGGTCCGCGACGCCGGTCAACAGGGGCGATGCATCCAGCAGCAGGCCGTTGCGATCGATGCGGCCGGCGCCGACATCCTTGATCCCGTCCCCGTCGGCGTCCGACAGGAAGACGGCCATCAGGCCGCCCCGGCCGTCGGAGAGACAGCCGACGGGCAGGTCCTCGCCGCGGCCCAGGCACAGCGCGACGGCGTCATCACCCCAGCCGCGCGCGCCGTCGGGCCCGATGTGCTGGCCGCTGACGTCGATCGTCGCGCCGTCGTAGGCGCCCAGCGCGATGAAGGCCCCGCCGGCGCCGTCCGCACAGACGTTGCGCATCCACCAGGCCGGTCGCGCCGGGCAGGCCTCGCTGCCCGCGGCGCCCCAGAGCCGGCTGCCGGAGGCGGAGATTCGCTGCGCAAAGAGCGCCATGAGATACGGCGACCCGCCCGGCTCCGACCACGCGAGGATGCCGCCGCCCGCGGCATCCGGGACCATGGAGATCACACGCGCCCACTCGCACTGGCCGCGCGTGCCGCTCACGCGGAGGCCGTTAGCGGTCCACGCGGCGGC
>DAOPJF010000027.1:0-14171 GCA_035399525.1 Candidatus Krumholzibacteriia bacterium
CCTCGGCGGTGAGGCCGGCCAGGCCGTTGTTGCCGTTGCTGTCGGGACGGATGCCGCCGTTGCCGGCGTCGCCCAGGCCGATGGTCGTGTCCAGGGAGATCATCACCTGGCTGGACGTGGACTGCAGGACGCCGATGCTCGGACCGCCGCCGCCGCCGGCCCCGTAGCCGCCCCGGCCGCCGTTGCCTCCGTTGCCGCCGCGGCCGCCGCCGCCCACGTCGACCAGGCCGTTGTAGCCGCTGCCGCCGCCGCCGCCGCCGCCGCCGTTGCCGCCGCTGCCGCCGGTGCCGCCGTAGCCGCCGTTGCCGCCGTCGTCGGCGATCAGCACGCACCGGGTCACCGTCACGTCGCTGCCGAGGCTGACCAGCAGGGCGATCGACCCGCCGCCGCCGTGGCCGCCGCCGCCGCCGGTGCCGCCCAGTGCGCCGCCGCCGCCGCCGCCGCCGCCGCCGCCGCACTGGGTGATGGCGTTGCCGCCGCCGCCGCCACCGCCGCCGCCGCCGCCGCCCGCCGAGCCGGTGGCACCGGTCGCGCCGGTGTTGGCGTTCACGTAGGCGCCGTTGGTCAGCCGGCCGAATTCGGCGCCGGAGGCGCCGTCGCCGCCGCCGGCACCCGGTCCGCCGTCGGTGCCGCGCGAACCGGTCTGGTAGGTCGAGCCGCCGCCGCCGCCGCCGCCCGAGGGGCCGTTGCCGCCGCCGCCGTCGCTGCCGCCGTAGAAGCCGCCGTTGCCGCCGGTGCCGCCCGCGCGCGAGGTGCCGCCGTTGCCGCCTCCGCCGCCCTGACGGGCCGGGATGCAGGCGCCGTGGTTCTCGCCGCCGCCGCCGTTCGCGCCCGGCGATCCGGTGCTGCCGTTGTCGCCGTTGGCGCCGTTGGCGCCGCGGCCGGCCTCGATGCGGCTGTCGCGGATGATCACGTTGGTCGCCGCGACCAGGGTGATGCCCACCGAAGAGCCGTCGGCCGCCATCGCGTCGTCGGCCAGCACCTCGATGCCGTCCAGCACCAGGTTCGCCACGCCGGCGCCGCGCATGGGCATGGCGCTGCCGCCGATGATGGAGCGGTTCACCAGGGCGTCGCGCTGCCAGGTCGTCGCGTCGTAGCCGCCGTACAGGCTCACGCCGTCGGCCAGGACCACCGGGCCGGCGTAGGTGCCGGCGGCCAGGTGCACGACGCCGCCGCCGGCGGCCCAGGCCGCGTCGATCGCCGCCTGCAGGCTGGCCAGGGGGTGGCCGATGCGGCCGGTGTCCGCGTCGTTGCCGGTGCTGGCGACGAAGAAGGCGCTGGCGGCCGACTCGCTGACGATCACCGACACGAGGTCGTCCGCGCTGGGCGTGCCGTCTTCCTGCACCTCGAGGCTGAACACGAGGGTGACCACCGAGTCAGGGGCGGTGAAGGTGGGACGCATGCCCGAAAGCATGCCCACATCCGGTCCGGCGAGCTGCGTCCACGCGTAGGTCAGCGTGCCGCCCGCCACGCCGGCGCTGCCGCTGGCGTCGAGGGTCACCTGCCCGCCGCGCGAGGCCACCTGGTCGGCGCCGGCGTCGGCCGCGGGGCGGTCGGCGGTGCGGAAGCTGCCCGACCAGGGCGCGTCCAGCGCGTTGCCCGCCAGGTCGCGCACGCCCTGGGTGACCTGCACCGAGAAGTCGGCGTTGGCGTCCAGGGGGCTGTTGGGCGTGAACACGGCGGTCGCGCCGCTGGCGCTCACGCTGCCGGACACGCCCAGCACCGAGATCGTGGTCGGCGTGGCCGTGTCGGGGTTGATGGCCTCGGAGAACTGGACCTGGATCTCGGCGGTGACGGGCACGCCCTGGGCCTGGTCCACCGGGGTGACCGTCACCACGCTGGGGGGAGTCGTGTCCGGGGCGGTGGTGCCGCCGCCGCTGTCGCTGCTGCTGCAGCCGCCGCAGGCCAGGGCGCCGGCCAGCAGGGCCGCCGCCGCGACGCCGGCCAGGTTGCGGCGCCACAGCGCCGTCGGGAAACTCGTCGGGATCGTCAACATCGTGCACGCTCCTGTTGAAGCCGCTTCGGGGATCCGGCGCCGCCAATCGGGACCGGGTTCGTCTTGCATTCGGGGATGCGGATTCGGAGGCGGGAGTGCGCAGGAATTTCACGGGAAAATCAGATAAAGAATATCCACATATCGGCCGTGGACGACGCCGGAGAGGCGGCCACGGTCGCCCAGTGGCGGCGGGGGACATCGATAACCAATTGAAGGACAATATCTTGTGCTGGGCTGTGCATTCCCCACAGATCTTGCTTGGCCCCGGTCCCCCCGATGGGGCAATCTGCTTCCTCTGTTTCACCCGCAACCGAGAGGTCGTCCGATGCTCAATATCGCCCTGTTCGGAATGCCCGGCGCCGGCAAGGGGACCCAGTCCAAGCTCCTGATGCAGAAGCACAACCTGGTGTACATCGCCACGGGCGACATCCTGCGCAAGGAGATCGCCGAGGGCAGCGAGCTGGGCAACCGGGCCCGGGCGATCATCGAGGCCGGCGAGCTGGTGCCCGACGAGGTGATCGTGCAGATCATCGAGAAGATCATGGCCGCCAATCCGGACGCCGACGGCTTCCTGTTCGACGGGTTCCCGCGCACCTTGGTGCAGGCCTACATCCTCGAGGGCCTGCTGCTGAAGATGCACACGTCGCTGACCTGCCTGCTGAGCCTGGAAGTGCCCCACGACGAGGCGACCAAGCGGCTGCTCGAGCGCGCCAAGACCTCGGGCCGCGCCGACGACACCGAAGAGGTGATCAAGAACCGGCTGCGCGAGTACGAGGAGAAGACCGCGCCGGTGGCCGAGTTCTACCGGGACAAGGGCATCTACGTGCCGATCATGGGCGTCGGCGACATCCCGTCGATCAACCGGCAGCTCGAGGACGCCATCGACAAGGAACTGCGCAAGGTGCTGTTCAACATCGTGCTGCTGGGCTACCCCGGCTCGGGCTGCGGCACCCAGGCGCGCCACCTCGCCGAGAAGTACAAGCTGCTCTACATCTCGTCGCGCGACCTGATCCGCACCGAGATCCGCGAGCAGACCGAGATCGGCAAGCTGGTGCAGCCGATCTTCGACCGCGGGGGGCTGGTGCCCGAGGAGATCGTGATCAAGCTGATCGAGCGGCACATCCGCGAGCACCCGGGCACGCACGGCTTCGTCTTCAAGGGATTCCCGCGCACCATCGTGCAGGCCTACATCCTGGACGGGCTGCTGCGGAAGATGGGCTCGTCGGTGTCGTTCATCGCCAACATCGACGTGCCCATGCTCGACCTGATCAAGCGCCTGGACGCCCGCGGCAAGACCGACCGCCGCATGAACTACGACCTGGAGACCGCCACCATCGTCAAGCGGCTCGAGGAGCACGAGGCCAAGTGCCTGCCGGTGGTGAAGTACTACGAGTCGCACGACTCGGTCGTGCACATCGACGGCACGGGCACGACTGCGGAGGTCACCGCCCGCCTGGCCGGTCCGGTGGAGAAGGCGTGGCGCAAGGCGCGCTAGCGGCGGGCTTTCAGCCGCCCAGCAGCACCGGCATGCCCATGGCGGGCCAGATCCTCCAGACGAACAGCAGGATCACGCCCAGCAGCATCAGCGTGGGCGGGATGCCGTAGAGGAAGAAGTCGCGCGCGCTGAACTGGCCGCTCTCGTAGGCGATGGCGTTGGGCGCCGCGCCCACCAGCAGCATGAACGGCATGCCGGCCGCCGCCAGCGCCGCGAACATGACGACCTCGGGCTCGACGTTGACGTGCCCGGCCATGACCAGGGCCACCGGCAGCGTGATGGCGATGGCCGCGACGTTCATGATGAAGTTCGTCGTCAGCAGCACGAACGCCGCGACGCCCATGATGAACGCGAGCCAGGGCGCCCCGTGGAACAGCCCCAGCCAGCCGATGGCCAGCCACTCGGCCGCGCCCGTCTGCCACAGGCAGAAGCCCAGGCTCATGGCGCCGCCGAACAGCAGCACCACGTTCCAGGGCAGGTTCTCCAGGTCCTTCAGCTCGAGCACGCCGGCGATGAACAGCAGCACCGCACCGGTGAGGATGACCACGCTCTTGTCCAGGGGGGCGAGGGCCGGCACGAACGAGCGGGCCGTCAGCAGCGCGAGCACGCCCGTCACCACGGCCAGCGTGCCGATCTCGCGGCGGCTGACGGGCGGCAGGGCGTCGTGCAGCGCGCGCGCCTGGCGATTCAGGCCGGGCACCGTGGCGCGCTCGGGCGGGAACGCCACGCACACCCAGCCCCAGAGCAGCAGCAGCATCAGCGCGCCGAGGGGCGCCATGTACCAGGTGACCTCGAAGAACGAGATCTCGCGCCCGGTCAGCTCGTGGTAGAAGCCCAGCGCGACCGCGCCGCGGGCCGCACCCAGCAGCGTGATGATGCTGCCGGCGCCCGCGGTCCAGGCCATGCCGATGAACAGGCCCTTGCCGAAGCGGGTCCGCCGGTGGCCCGGCTCGTACAGGTTGTGGACCACCAGCAGCAGGGGGAACACCGCCGCCGCCACTGCGGTGTGCGCCATCACCAGGGTCAGCGCCGCGGTCATGGCGAACATGCCCAGGTAGATCAGCCGCGTGTTCTCGGGCACGATCGCCAGCACGCGGAAGGCGATGCGGCGCGTCAGCCCGGTCTTGGCGAACGCCCCGCCGATCAGCAGCGAGCCCACGATGAACCACACCGACGGATCCATGAAGTCGGTGAGCGCCGCCCGCGTGTCGCGCAGCATCCACACCGATTGGATGATGCCCACGAGCACCGCGGTGACGCCCACGGGCACGACCTCGAACACCCACCACACCGCCGTCAGCAGGAACAGGCCGAGGGCCGCCTTGCCCTCGGGGGTGAGCACGACCGCCTGGCCTTCCGGATCGATGCTCGGCGGCGGCGACGGCCAGGCCAGCGCCGCGACGAACAGCACCAGGCCCAGCAGGAAGGGCAGGAGGCGGCGGCGGTTACGCACGCACGGTCCCGGTGCCGAAGTGGCGGATGCGGTCCATGGTCTCCCTACCGGTTCCCGCCCACGGACCTGGTCGTGACCAGCAGGGGGAACTCGAACTCGTCGCTCAGGCCGGTGACCGGCTCGTGGAACTCGGGTGCGTTCAGGCCGCTGCGGGCGAGCAACGCCACCAGCGCGTCTGT
The DNA here is from genome assembly GCA_035399525.1 of Candidatus Krumholzibacteriia bacterium. Classification (GTDB taxonomy): domain Bacteria; phylum Krumholzibacteriota; class Krumholzibacteriia; order LZORAL124-64-63; family LZORAL124-64-63; genus JACZKN01. Next base: position 5,124 of record DAOPJF010000027.1, read on the forward strand.
CTCCCAGGCCTGGTGGCACTGCACGTAGCGATCAAGGGTACCGGATCCGGGCGCGATGATCCAGTGCCCGTGGATCTCGGTCTGCGCTTCGTCATCCCAGGTGAACTGCTGGAGCCAGATGTGCGGCTCGTCGGCGAAGGGGCCGTCGGCCTCGACCGACCAGCGCGAGGCGTCCTCCTCGACGAAGATGTCGCGCGGCTGGAACTCGAGCACGAACAGGCCGCCGGGCTTCAGGCAGGACGCGAGCACGGGCAGGAACGCCGCGGCCACGGCGGGGCGGAACGAGTGGAACTCGCCGAACCAGAAGGTGATCGCGTCGCAGGGCCCCACGCGCTGCGCCAGGTCGGCGGGCAGCGCCGTCAGGTCGGCATCCAGGAAGGTGCAGTCCAGGTCCTCGGCCGCCGCGGTGTCACGCGCCCAGCGCAGGGGCGCCGGCGCGAAGTCGAAGCCCACCCCCGCGTGGCCGCGCCGGGCCAGCTCGTGCAGGTACAGGCCCGGTCCGCAGCCCACGTCCAGGATTCGGTGGGGGCCCGGGCCCAGGCGCAGCTCCAGCCAGTCGCAGTGGCGGGCAATGAGCTCGGGCCGGCGGCTGGCCATGTCCGTGTCCGGATCGAGGTGACAGCGCAGCATGCGCTCGCTGAAGGCCGGGTCGTTCCAGGGCAGCTGGAAGGCGCCGTCCCAGGCCCGGGGGCGGGCGTCCGCGGCCAGCAGCGGGGCCAGCAGGGCGGCCAGGTCGGGTCGGGGCTGTGCGGGAGGGGCCATCGGTGTGCCGCCGGCCAAGGGGGATAACTCCATGGCGCCAGGGGGGCTCCCGGGCGCCGCTTGCGGGGCATTATCCCTTGCCGCGGCGAGGTTTTCCACCGCCAAGCGCAGGTCGTCCCCCGGTTTTCCCCCGCACAGCGGCGCCTGTCCCCTGCCTTGTCCCCAGGTTATCCCCGGCGATTGGCCCGGGCGCCCGGGACCCGGGGTTGGGTTCGCGGCGGGCGCGTGGTATCTTCGTCGGCCGAGACCGACCTGCGCCGCCATTCCCAGGAGAGCTCCTTGGACGTCCGCCCCGAGCCCATCGCCCCGGATTCCCTCGGCCCCGATCCCATGGCCCGGGAGCCGCACCGCGCGCCCCCGTCGCGCCTGGGCTACGACCGCCTGCCCGGCGACCGCAAGCCCCCGTTCAGCGAGGAGGCCGAGCAGGCCGTGCTCGGCGCCGCCATGGTGGACAAGGAGGCCGTGGGCCTCGCGCGCGAGCGCATCACCCACGGCGACTTCTACCGCCTCGAGCACCAGCTGATCTTCCGCGCCATGTGCGCCCTGTACGAGAACGACCAGGCCGTCGACCCCATCACCATCGCCGACCTGCTGCAGAAGTCGGGCGAGCAGTTCCTGGACCCGGTGCAGCAGAAGAACCTGCGCGGCACCGACCTGCTCGAGCTCGTGGGCGGCATGGACTTCCTGATCGACCTGGCCGGCATGATGGGCACCGCGGCCAACGTCATCTACCACGCGGGCATCGTGAAGGAGAAGGCCACCCTCCGGCAGCTGATCACCGTGTCGTCGGGGATCGCGGCCGAGGCCTACGCCGCCGCGGACGAGGCCGCGTCCATCCTCGACCGGGCCCAGGCCCGCATCTACGAGGTCAGCGAGACGACGCGGGTCGGCGGGTTCACCGGCGTGTCGAGCATCGTGCCGAAGACCTTCAAGTCCATCGAGGAGGCCTTCCAGAGCGGCAGCGACGTGACCGGCCTGCACACGGGCTTCGCCGAGATGGACCGCAAGACCGGCGGCCTGCAGAACGGCGACCTGATCATCCTGGCCGCGCGCCCGTCCATGGGCAAGACGTCGTTCGCCCTGAACCTGGCCTACAACGTCGCGCTGAAGGAGCGCGCGGGCATCGGCGTGTTCTCGCTGGAAATGGCCCGCGAGCAGCTGGTGATGCGCATGCTGGGCTCGAGCGCCGGCTTCAACCTGCACAACCTCAGGCGCGGCAAGCTGCGCGCCGAGGACTGGCCCCGGCTGACCCAGGCCTGCGACCAGCTGTCGCAGCTGCCCATCTACATCGACGACACCAGCGGCATCTCGGTGCTGGAGATGAAGGCCAAGGCCCGCCGCCTGAAGCAGCAGCACGGCCTGGGCCTGATCGTGGTCGACTACCTGCAGCTGATGACCGGCGGCGGCAAGGTCGAGAACCGCCAGCAGGAGATCTCGACCATCAGCCGCAACCTCAAGGGCATGGCCAAGGACCTCGAGGTGCCGGTCATCGCCCTGTCGCAGCTCTCGCGCGGCGTCGAGGCCCGGGGCGACCACAAGCCCATGCTCAGCGACCTGCGCGAATCGGGCGCCATCGAGCAGGATGCCGACGTGGTCCTGTTCATCTATCGTGAGGAAGTCTACAAGCCGGACGACGAGTCGGTGCGCAACATGGCCACCATCATCATCGGCAAGCAGCGCAACGGCCCCATCGGCCAGTTCGACCTGCATTTCCACAAGGAATTCACGCGGTTCGCGGACCTCGCCCGCTGAGGTGGGCCCCGACGACGGTGCGGGCCCTGCCCGCCGGAACGGCAGCATGACCAGGCTCAATCCGCTCCATCGCGCACGATCCCCTCGCCCGAGCGCGGCCGTGCCCGCGCTGCTGCTGCTGGCGCTGGCGGCGTGGGGGGCGGGCTGCGGTGGCGGCGCCGGCCCCGACGACGGCCCGGCGCCCGATCCGGACACCGACGGCTGCGTGCCCTACGGCTACTACCGCACCGGCGACGTGCCCAGCCGCGAGGCCGCGGGCTGGATCGGCGGTCTCGTGCAGCAGGTCGCCGTCGACGGCGACCGCGCCGTGGTGGCTGCGCGCACCTGCGGCCTGCGCGTGGTGGACGTGGCCGACCCGCTGGCGCCCCACCTGCTGGGTGCGGCCGAACTGCCCCTGGTCATGGACGTGAGCACCGACGGCGACCTCGCCGCCGCGGCCGAGGGCGACCGGGGTGTCTCGCTGTGGAGCCTGGAGGATCCCGCCCGCCCGCGGCTCCGCGCGCGCCTGCCGGTCAGCGGCGCGGGCGCGTCGACCTACACCGACGCCGTGCTGCTGGCGGGAGGCTTCCTGTTCGCGGCGGGCTACCACGACCAGGTGGTGTGCTGGAGCGTGCTCGATCCCGATCACCCCGTCGAGCGCGGCCGGCTGACGGTGGCGCGGCCGGGCGCGCTGGCGTTCGCGGGCGGGTTGCTGTTCGCCGGCGGCCGCGCGGTGATCGCCGTGTCGCCCGCCGGTGCGCTGGCGCTGGTGCAGGACCTGGGGCGCGGCCCGGCGTCGGACCTGGTCGTGTCCGGGGGCTTCCTGCACGCGGCCCTGGACAATGCGCTGGCGACCTGGGCCATCGACGGACCCGACTCCCTCGAACTGCGCGACGTGCGCAGTGTCAGCCGCATCCGCTGCCTGGCGGTCGACGGCGACCTGCTGTGGGCGGGCACCGGCCTGCCCAACCCGCGCCTGAAGGCCTTCGCCATCGACGCCGACGGCACGGCCAGCCAGGCCGCCGACGCGGCGGCGACGGGCTTCGTGGCGTTCTACAGCCTGGCCGCCCGCGACGGGCGCCTGCTGGCGGGTGACCGCTGGCTGCGCAGCATCGACGTCACCGATCCCGCGCATCCGGTCTTCGCCGCCGAGCCGGACGAGCCGGCCTACCCGCAGCTGCTGGCGGCATCGGACGGCGTGCTGCTGGTGGCCGACGGTCCGGTGGCGAGCCTGTATGCCGCAGGAGCGGGCGCGCCCGGCGCGTCGCTCGAGCCCCTGGCGGCCCACGATGTGGTGCAGTCGATCCTGCACGCGGCCGGCAACGCGAGCCGCTTCTACCTGGCGCGGAACTCGGCCGGGCTGGTGGTGCTGGATGCGGGCGACCCCGCGGCGACCCCCGCGGTGCGGCAGGCCTCGACCTGGTTCGGCGAACTGGCGGCCTCGGACAGCCTGCTGGTCTCGGGCTTCGCCGGCATCCTGCGCACGTTCACGCTGGCCGATCCGGGCGCGCCGCAGCCGGCGGGCAGCCTCGACCTCGGCGCCCACATCCGCGCCGTGGCCCTGCGCGGGACGACCGTGCTCGTGTCCCTGGCGACGGCCCACCTGGTGATGGTGGACGTGTCCGACCCGGCCCACCCGGCCGTGGTCGCGCACGATCCCGACGGCCTGCTGGCCGGCGACTCGGTGGCGGTCGCGTGGGCGGACAGCCTCGCCCTGGACTATCATGCCGACGGGTTCCTGCGCGTGGTCCGCCGCGACGCCTCGGCCGTGCTGACGACCGTCTCGACCACGGCGCTGGCGGGCGAGCCCCGCGGCCTGGCGACCATCGGCCCGGTGGCCTACGTGCTGGCGGTCGATGCGTGGAACGGCGGCTCGGTGCTGACGGCCTTCGATCCCGGGGCCGCGCAGGTGCTGGGCGCCGCGCGCCGCGAGGATGCGGGCATGCTCGCCCTGGCGGCCGCCCAGGATCGCCTCTTCACCCTGTCGACCGGGGCGGTGCTGCGCTGGTGGCCCGACTGCCGGTCCCTGGACTGACCGGGCCGCTGTCCGGTCCATCCCGCGGAGCCTCGGGACCCATGACGCGCGACACCGCCGCGGGCGACGGCCTGCACCTGATCGACCTCGACCAGCCGCTGCCGGGGCAGCGCCGTTTCATCTCGTGCTGGGCGCGCGTGGCCGACGACCTGTCCTACGTCGTCGATCCCGGCCCGCCGTCGACCGGCGACGCGCTGGTCGCGGCCCTGGAACGCCTCGGGCTCGAGCGCCTGGACTTCATCCTGCTGACCCACGTGCACCTGGACCACGGCGGCACCACCGCGGGCATCCTGGCGCGCTGGCCCCGGGCCCGCGTCGTCTGCCATGCGCGGGGGCGCGAGCACCTGGTCGATCCGTCGCGGCTGTGGGAGGGCTCGCTGGCCGTGCTGGGGGACAAGGCCCGCGTCTACGGCGCGCCGCGCCCGGTGCCCGAGGCGGCCCTGGCCGACCATGCCGAGGCCGAGGCGCGCGGCATCACCATCATCGACACGCCGGGCCACGCGCCGCACCACGTGTGCTTCCGCCACGGCGACCACCTGTTCCTGGGCGAGGCGGCGGGCACCTACAGCACCCTCGGCCAGGGCGACGCCACCGCCGAGCCCTACCTGCGCCCGGCCACGCCGCCGCGCTTCCGCCTCGAGACGGCGCAGGATTCGCTCGACCGCCTGCTGGCGCTCGATCCGCTGCCCGACACGCTGCACTTCGCCCACCACGGGCGGCACACCGGCGACGCCCGCGCGCTGCTGGCGGCGGCGCGCGCGCAGCTGGGCCTGTGGGTCGACACCTGCCGCGAGGTGGCCGCGGCCCGGCCCGGCCTGGACCGCGCCGCGCTCATGGACGCCATCGCCGCCGAGCTCGTCGCCCGCGATCCCCACTACGCCCGCGGCGCGCGGCTGCCCGACGACATCCGCGAGCGCGAGGCCGACTTCACCCGCCAGACCCTGCGCGGCATGCTGGGCTACCTCGAGGAGGCCGACGCGTGACCATGCTCGTGGTGTGCGCCGTGGCCCTGGCCGCATCGGGCCTGACCTTCTTCTCGGGCTTCGGCCTGGGCACGCTGCTGCTGCCGGTGTTCGCGCTGTTCTTCCCCATCGAGGAAGCCGTGGCGCTGACGGCGGTGGTGCACTTCCTGAACGGCCTGTTCAAGCTGGGCCTGGTGGGCCGCCACGCCGACCGCGGCGTGGTGTTGCGCTTCGGCCTGCCGGCCATCCTGGCGGCCTTCGCGGGCGCGGCGCTGCTGCACGTGCTGGCGGGGCTGCCGCCCGTCGGCGCCTGGAGCCTGGGCGGCCGCACGCTCGCGGTCACGCCCATCAAGTTGACCGTGGGCCTGCTGCTGCTGGCGTTCGCCGGCCTCGAGCTGCTGCCGGGCGCGGACCGCCTGGCCTTCGACCGGCGCTGGCTGCCGGTGGGCGGCGTGCTGAGCGGCTTCTTCGGCGGCCTGTCGGGCATGCAGGGCGCGCTGCGGTCGGCCTTCCTGGCCCGGGCGGGGCTGACCAAGGAGGCGTTCGTCGCCACCGGCGTCACGGTGTCGGTGCTCATCGACTTCACGCGCCTGGGGATGTACGGGCGCGTGCTGAAGGCGCACGCGGCCGAGCTGGACTGGCTGCTGCTGGGCGCGGCGGTACTGGCGGCCTTCGCCGGCGCGCTGCTGGGCAACCTCTACCTGAAGAAGCTGACCATGGGGGCGGTGCGGCGCATCGTGGCCGCGATGCTGCTGCTGGTGGGCCTGGGCCTGGCCGGCGGCCTGCTCTAGAACAGGAGGGAGCCGGCCCCGCGGGACCGGCTCCGCTCACGCCCCGCGGCGACGGGCGCGTCTGCTGGAATCCTGCTAGTAGTCCAGGCTGCCCGTGTAGGCGTCGATGTAGTACGGCGCCACCTTCACGTGCGCGGTGCTGGCCCACAGCTTCATCTGGGCCACGGCGTAGGCGTCGTCGTCCTCGGCGTAGATGTAGCCCTGCTGGTCGAAGCCCAGCATCTGGTAGTAGGTGAACACGCCGTTGGCCATGGCGGCGGTGCCGTCGTAGCTGTAGCGCTTGGTGTCCGAGGCCAGGGCGATGACGCGGCCCGGGGTGTTCAGCGCCGTGCCGAACGCGCCGATCTGGCAGGCGTCGAAGTTGAAGGCCATCTTCGTGCTGCCCACGCCGGCGAACATCCCGCCGAACCAGCTGCTGCTGATGTAGGTCAGGTCGCACGAGATCATGTTGCCCCGCGAGCCGTGACCCGAGTAGGCGAAGGCGATCTCGTTGCCGGCGATGCTCAGCGACACCAGGTCGGCCACCGCCGCCTCGATGGCCGCGCGCGTGGCCTGCTGGTCGATGAGCGTGGTCACGGTGTAGCCCTGGCCCTGCAGGTAGTTGCGCCAGTCGACGGCGTCGTCGTCGCAGTAGGTCAGGTCATTGGTGGTGCCGTCGTAGTCCGAGATGCCGATGACCAGGGCGTACTTGCCGCCCGCCTTGTCGGCGGCGACCGGCGCGACCCGGAACACGTCGGCGGCCGTCAGCGTGTTGGCCAGCTGCTCGGCCTCGGGACGGGTGTCGACGAACTCAGGGCGCTGGAACTGGCTGCCGTCGATCACGGCGAGGTCGGCGGGGGCGGTGGGGTCGTCGCTGCTGCAGCCCACCAGGGCGGCGGCGGCGAAAAGGCCCAGGACGAGGATGAGCTTCCTCATGGTCGGTGTCCTCCCTTGAGGCGAGGTCAGGGTTGTTGATCCCGTGCCGCGGGTCTCCCCTCCACGTCGGCAAGTGACGACACCCGGCATTCATCATCCACGGCGCGGCCCGGCGAGGCAATCGAAATCGCGCACCGCGGGCGAGATAAATCACTTAAAATCATATTGTTATGATGGGCGATGGGGCGGGCCCGCGAAGACCCGCCCCCGGGGGAGACGCGGCTAGCCGGCGGGCCGCCGGTCGGTGAACGCCTTGATCAGGTCGATGGGGATGGGGAACAGCGTGGTCGAGTTGTTCTCCGACGCCACCTCGACCAGGGCCTGCAGGTAGCGCAGCTGCAGCGCCGTCGGGTGCTGCTCGATGACCTGGGCCGCGTCGCTCAGGCGCTGGCTCGCCTGGAACTCGCCGTCGGCGTGGATGACCTTCGCCCGCCGCTCGCGCTCGGCCTCGGCCTGCTTGGCCATGGCGCGCTTCATCTCCGCGGGCAGGTCCACGTCCTTCATCTCGACGGTGACCACCTTGATCCCCCAGGGGTCGGTGGCCTCGTCCAGGATGGTCTGCACCTCGGCGTTCAGCTTGTCGCGCTCGGCCAGCAGCTCGTCCAGCTCGGCCTGGCCCACCACGCTGCGCAGGGTGGTCTGGGCCAGCTGGCTGGTGGCGAAGTAGAAGTCCTCGACCTCGATGATCGACTTCTCCGGCTCCATGACGCGGAAGTACAGCACGGCGTTCACCCGCACCGACACGTTGTCGCGGGTGATGACGTCCTGCGGCGGCACGTCCATGGTGACGGTGCGCAGGCTCACCTTCACCATCTTCTCGATGAACGGCACCAGGATGATGAGCCCGGGGCCGCGCGTGCCCACGTAGCGGCCGAGGCGGAAGACCACGCCCCGCTCGTACTCGCGCAGGATGCGCAGGGAGTTGGCCAGGATCACCAGGATGAAGAACAGGATCACGCCCGGGAACATCAGGCTCATCACTCGCTCCTCGGTTCGGCCGCGGCCCCGTCCGCGGCGCGCGCCACGCGCACCGTCCGGCCGTCGACCCCCACGACACACACCTTCTCGCCGGCGGGCAAGGGACCGGCCGCGACCGCGTCCCACACCTCGCCGTGCACCACGACCTTGCCCGGCGCGTCCGGGCCGCCCACCGCGCGCAGGACGCGTCCGCGGTCGCCGGCCAGGGCGCCGCGGCCCGTGACCACCGGCCGCCGGTGCCCGCGCACCGCCAGCCCCACGCACAGCAGGAAGAACCCCGCGCACACCAGCACCGCCGGCACCAGCACCTGCAGGCTGACCCGCGCCCAGGGCGCGGCCGCGCGGTCGAACAGCAGCAGCGACCCCAGCACCAGGGACGCCACGCCGCCGATGGACAGCACGCCGTAGCTCGTCACCTTGACCTCCAGGATCAGCAGCACCACCCCCAGCAGCATCAGCAGCAGCCCGCTGGCCGTCACCGGCAGCGCCTGGAAGGCGAACAGCGCCAGCAGCAGGCAGATGGCGCCGAGCACGCCCGGGACGATGGCGCCGGGGTTCGAGAACTCGAAGAACAGCCCCCACACGCCCAGCATCATCAGGATGTAGGCCACGTTCGGGTCGGCCAGCAGCTTCAGCAGGCGCTGGCGCAGGCCCGGATCGAGGTGCTCGGCCACCAGTGCCTCGTCCGGCAGCACCACCGTGCCCGAGTCGACGGCCACCGCCCGGCCGCGCAGGCTGTCCAGCAGGGCGGGCAGGTCGGCCGCCATCAGGTCGGCCACGCCGGCCCCGCGCGCCTCCTCGGCCGTCAGGTTCAGCGCCTCGGTCACGAAGCGGCGGCACAGGTCCGGGTCGCGCCCGCGGGCGGCGGCCAGCG
>DAOPJF010000028.1:0-14138 GCA_035399525.1 Candidatus Krumholzibacteriia bacterium
TGCTGGCGGGGCGGGCGGCAAGGGCCATCGAGGCCGCGCGGCGCGGCTTGCCTGCGGCGCGCCACGTGGCCGAGGTCGTGGGGCTGCGCCTGCGCGCCCGGCGCGCGCACCGGCTGAGCGCCGCCTGCACGGCGCTGGCCGCGGGCTGCGGCCTGGCGGCGCCGCGTCCGGCGTCGGTGGACGCTCTCGATACGCTCGCGCGGCGCCGCCTGGGCGATCTCGCGGCCGAGGCGCGGCGCGGCCTGAAGCAGGAGCGGGGGCAGCTTCCCGCGGACGCGCGCCACCGGCTGCGCACCCTCGAGCGCTGCGTGCGTCTGTCGGGCCTTCGCGAGGCGGGACTGGACCGCTGGCGCCGTATCCTGGCCGAGCACGACGCCGCCGCCTGCGCCGCCGCGGCCGGCGCCTTTGTGCTGGCGTCGGAGGCCTGCGGCTGCGCCGTGCAGGCCCTGGTGGGATCGAAGGCGGCGAACCTGGGCGAGATGGCGCGCCTGGCCGGAGGGCGTCCCTGCCCGGCCTGGTTCGTCGCGACCGACCGGGCCCTGGCCACCATGCTCGGGCAGCCGTGCGGGGCCGCCAGCCTCGGCGCCGCGGTCGCCGCGGTGCTGGCCGAACCGGGCCTGGACGTGGCGCGGCGTTCCGCGCGCATCCGGGCGCTCTGGCTCGGCACGCCGGTGCCGACGGCCATCAGCGACGCCGTCCTGGCCGCCTATCGAGACCTGTGCACGACATCCGGTGCGCCCGCGGCCGTCGCCGTGCGTTCGTCGTCGTGCGACGAGGACACCGAGGCGGCCATGCGCGCCGGCGAGTTCGAGACCTACCTGAACGTCTCGGGCGAGGCCGCGCTGCTCGACCACCTGCGCCTGGCCTGGGCCGGGCTGTGGAGCGAGCAGGCCCTGGACCGCCTGGCGCGCGAACCCGGCGCCGCCGCGGTGCCGCACGCGGGGATCATCGTGCAGGTGATGGCCGGCGCGCGCGTGGCCGGCGTGGTGCAGACGGTGAACGTGGCGCGCGGCGACCTGGGCGAGGTGGTGGTCAACGCGGGCCTGGGGCTGGGCGAGGGCCTGGTCTCGGGCGTGGCGGCGGCCGACCTGGCCACCGTCACGGTGCCGCGCCCGGGGGACGAGGCGCGCGCCCTGGGCGTCTCGTACCTGACGGCCGACAAGCCGCAGCAGGTGGTGCGCGACGAGCGTCGCGGCGGCACGCGCCTGGTCGACACCCTCTACCACCAGCGGCTGAGGCCGGCCCTCGAGTACGTCGAGGTGTGCGAGCTCGTCGAGCGCTGCCTCGCCCTGGAGCACGCCTACGGCTACCCCCTGGACATCGAGTTCGCCCTCGAGGACGCGCACCTGTGGCTGCTGCAGGCGCGCCCCGTGGGCACGTTCCTGGGCGAGTACCACGAGACCCTCGCCCATCACCCCCTGGCCGCCGCGGCGGGCGGCGGCCCCGACCCCGACGCGAAGGATACGCCGTGATCCGCAAGCAGGACTCCCTCCAGTACCACGCGGGCGACCGGCCGGGCAAGATCGCCGTCGGCCCGAGCAAGCCCTGCGTGACCCCGCGCGACCTGCGCCTGGCGTACCTGCCGGGCGCGACCTTCCCCGCCCAGGAGATCGCCCGCGACCGCTCGGCGGTGTTCCGCTACACGACGCGCGGCAACCTCGTGGGCGTGGTCACCGACGGCTCGGCGGTGCCCGGCCTGGGCGACGTCGGGCCCTGGGCGGCCAAGCCCATGCAGGAGGGCATCGCCATCCTCTACAAGCGGCTCGCGGACATCGACGTGTTCGACCTCGAGCTGCTGCCGGGCGACCTCGACGGCTTCGTGGCGGCCATGCGCCTGCTCGAGCCCACCTTCGGCGGCATCAACCTCAAGGACATCGCCGCGCCGCGCGGGCTGGAGCTGTACGACCGCCTGCGCGAGGTGCTCGAGATCCCGGTGTGGCACGAGAACCTCTACAGCACCGCAGTGGTCGCGAGCGCGGCGCTCATCAACGCGCTCGACCTGGTTGACAAGCGCATCGAGGACGTGCGCGTGGTCATCTGCGGCGCCGGCACCGTGGGCCTGGGCTGCGCGCGCCTCATGCGGCGCCTGGGGGTGGGGCCGGATCAGATGCTGATGTACAACGTCGACGGCCTGCTGCACCCGGACACGAAGGGCCTGCACCCGCACCAGCGGGAGTTCGCCGTGCGCTCGAAGCTGCGCACGCTGGCCGAGGGCGTCGCCGGCGCCGACGTGCTGATCGGCGCGTCGGCGGGCGGCGTGTTCACCCTCGAGATGATCCGCGGCATGGCGCGCTTCCCGGTGGTGTTCGCCCTGGCCACGCCCGAGCCCGAGATCCGCTACGAGGACGCCCGCGCCGTGCGCCAGGACGTCATCGTGGCCACCGGCCTGGGCCCCGATCCCAACGCGGTGCTCGACGTGCTCAGCTTCCCGTACGTCTTCCGCGGCGCGCTCGACGTCCAGTCCACCAGCATCAGCGAGGGGATGATGCTCGCGGCGGCGCGCGCCCTGGCCGACCTCGCCCGCGAGGAGGTGCCCGAGGAGGTCGAACTGGCGTACGGTGGCGGCCGTCTCGTCTTCGGGCCCGAGTACCTGCTGCCCAAGCCCATCGACCCGCGCATCCTGGTGCGCGAGTCGGCGGCGGTGGCGGCGCAGGCGGTGGCCGAGGGGCTGGCGGCGCAGCCCGCCGACCCGGCCGAATACGCCGATCGTCTCTCGGTGCGCCTGGGCACCGGCCGCGAGAAGATGCGCGAGCTCACCATGCGCGCGCGCCGCTCGTGCCCGCGGATCGTGTTCACCGAGGGGACCAGCGAGACCATCCTGCGCGCCACGGGCATCCTGCTGGACGAGGGCATCGCGCAGCCGATCCTGCTGGGGCCCGTGCGCGAGATCCGCCGGCGCATCGACGCCCTGGGCCGCGACCTGGCCGGCGCCGAGATCGTCGACCCCGCGCGCGATCCCCGCTTCGAGGACTACGCCGAGGCCTACTTCGCCATGCGCAGCCGGCAAGGCGTGATCCGCGCCGCGGCCCAGGAGCGCCTGCGCGTGCCCGACCGCTTCGGCGCCATGATGGTGCACATGGGCCACGCCGACCTGATGATCGCCGGCGCGTCGACGCACTTCGCCGAGACGCTGCAGGTCATCCTCGAGGTCATCGGCCCGGCGCCCGGCATCAGCCGCGTCTCGAGCCACCACCTGGTGCTGATGCAGAAGGAGGCCGTGCTGCTGGCGGACTGCGCGGTGAACGTCGACCCCACCGCCGAGCACCTGGCCGAGACGGCGGTCCTGGCCGCGACCACCGGCCGCGCCCTGGGCCTCGAGCCGCGGGTGGCCATGCTCTCGTTCTCGAACTTCGGCAGCAGCGACCACGAGGCCGCCCGCAAGGTGCGCCGCGCCGTGGGCCTGGTGCGCGAGCGCGCGCCCGAGCTCGAGCTCGACGGCGACATGCAGCTGTTGACCGCCCGCGTGCGTTCCCTGCGCGAGGACCTGTTCCCCTTCGCCGAGCTGACGGACGACGCGAACGTGCTGGTCTTCCCCGACCTGCAGGCCGGCGCCCTGACCATGCAGGCGCTGCACACCATGGTCGGCGCGGAGTCGGTGGGCCCGCTGCTGATGGGCACGCGGCTGCCGGTGCACCTGGTGCAGTACGGGGCCACCGTCGAGGAGGTCGTCAACCTCGCCACCGTGGGCGTGGTCGAGGCCATGGGCGAGTGAGTCGGCCGTGGTCAAGGTGACCGGTCGGCGTTAGCGTGTTTCCCGTCGGGCCCCGGCAGGGTCCGCGGAAAGGTGCCCACGGTGGCGAAGGAAGAGCGCAGCGGGAAGGGACGCCGGCGGTGGATCGTTCCGGCGGTCGTGGCGGTCGTGATCCTGGCGGCGGTCGTGGCGGGGCGCCTGCTGGTGCCGGCCGGGGCGGTGCGGACGTTCGTGGCCGAGCGCCTGACGGCATCGCTGGGACGACCGGTGACCATCGCCGACGCGCGCGGCGGCGTCTGGCCGGGCCCGTGGGTCGAGCTGCGCGGCCTGGATGTCGCCGAGGGCCCGGACGGCGTGGCGATCAAGGCCGACGCGCTGCGCCTGGGCCTGGCCTGGGGACCGCTGCTGCAGCGCCGCATCGAGGTGGGCAGGGCCGAGCTCGCCGCGCCGCAGGTGACGGTGCGCCTGGCCGCGCCCGGGACCTCCGCCACGAAGGCCGGCGCCGGTGCCGCGCCGGCCGCGGCGCCGCCCACGCACCTGCCCGTCGCCCTGGCCTTCGAGCGCGTGACCATCACCGACGGACGCATCACCGTGCTGGGTCCCGACGCGCAGCCGGTCGCCCTGCTGGGCGGCCTGCACGAGGAGCTGGCGCTCAACGCGACCACCGGCGGCGACGTCTCCGTCGTCGGCACGACCCGCGTGGACACCCTGCGCCTGGTGCTGCCGGCGGGCACCTTCGGCCAGGGGCTGACCGCCACCTGGCGCAAGGACCTCCGGTGGGATGCCGCCGCGGGGCGGCTGCGCATCCTCACCTCCGAGCTGGCGCTGGGCGAGCTGCCGGTCGCGGTGACCGGCGCCGTGGACGGCCTGGCCTCGGGCGCGCCGGTGGCCGACCTGCGCCTGCAGGGTGGGCCGGTGAACCTGACCTCGCTGCAGGGCCTGGTGCCGGCGGGCCTGGTGCCCGGCCTTGAAGACGTCGCGTCCCGCGGCATCGCCGAGCTCTCCGCCTCCGTGCAGGGGCCGCTCGGCGGCGACCCCGCCGCGCTGAAGTGGGCGCTGCACGCCGCGCTGAAGCAGGGCGCGCTGGCCCATCCTGCGCTGCCGACCCCCATCCAGGACATCACCGTGGTGCTGGACGCCGAGCCTGGCCGCCTCGTGGTGACCGAGGCCGCGGCGGCGACGAAGTCCAGCCGCATCTCGGCCCGGGGCACGGTGGACCAGCTGCTGACCGCGCCGGTCTACGCCTTCGACGCCACGGCCGACGTCGACCTGGCCGAGGCCGCGGCCCTGGCCCCGCCCGACCCCGCGGCGCCGAAGGTCGCCGGCCGCGCCGCCGCCACGCTGCACATCACCGGGGCGGCGGCCGATCCGGCGTCGCTGCGCCTGGCCGGCCCGCTGAAGCTGGCGGGCGTGTCGATCGCGGGGCCGGCGATGGGCCTGCCGGTGACCGACCTGGCGGGCGAGGGCCGCATCGACGGCACCGTGCTCAGCCTGGATCGCCTGTCCCTGCGCCAGGGCCGCAGCGACTACGCGGTGCGGGGCACGGTCCGCGATCCGCTGGCGCTCATGCCCACGCCCCTGCCCGGCGCGCCCGCGGCGGCGGCGGTCGATCTCGAGCTGACCAGCGCGCTCATCGACGTGGACGAGATCCAGGCCGCGGGCCGCGAGGCCGAGACCCAGGCGCGCGCGGCGGCGAAGGCCGCGGGCGATGCCGGCGGCGCAGCGGCGGGCACGCCCGCAGTGAAGGCGCCGTCGGCCGCCATCACGACCCTCGCGAAGCTCGACGGCCCGGTGAAGGCCGCCATCGGCACGCTGGTGGTGCGGCAGAACCGGCTCACCTCCATCGCCGGCACGGCGCACCTGGCGCGCGGGCTGATCACCTTCGACGACGCCACGGCGCGGGTCTACGGAGGGGCGGGCAAGCTGGGCGGGCGCATCGACCTGTCCGATCCGGCCAAGGGCACCTTCGCGCTGGACCTGGCCGTGACCGGCGCGCGGGCCGAGGAGTACTTCGCCACCACGACCGTGGCCGGCCGCTTCACCCAGCTGGCGTCCGCCCTGCACGGCGGCCTCGACCTCACCGCCACGCTGGCCGGCAGCCTGGACGACACCCTGGGCCTGGACCTGGCGTCGCTGACCGCCGGCGGCGAGGCCCGGCTCAGCGACGGCAGCATGACCGGGCTGCCCCTGCAGAACCAGCTGGCGGGCCTGCTCGAGGCGCCGCAGCTCGAGGCCATCACCTTCGCCTCGATGCGCCAGCCTTTCC
This sequence comes from Candidatus Krumholzibacteriia bacterium, assembly GCA_035399525.1. Lineage (GTDB taxonomy): Bacteria > Krumholzibacteriota > Krumholzibacteriia > LZORAL124-64-63 > LZORAL124-64-63 > JACZKN01. The sequence continues at coordinate 5,958 of DAOPJF010000028.1, forward strand.
GCATCGACAACGGACGCCTGACGGTCGAGGGCGTGAACCTGAAGGCCGGCCCGGTGACCGTGGCCGGCTCGGGCTGGCAGGCCCTGGACGGCAGGATGGCCGCCCACCTGGACCTGACCCTGCCGCCGGACTACGCCCAGGGCCTCAGGCGCCAGCTGCCGGCCCAGATGGCCGACCTGCTGCTGGACGCCGAGGGCAAGGCGCTGGTGCTGCCGGTCAGCGTGGGCGGGCGGGCCGATGCGCCCGACGTGCGCCTGGACACCGACGCCCTGGCGGCGGCCGCGGCCGACCGGGCCCAGGCCAAGCTGGCCCGCGAGACCGACCGCCTCAAGCAGCAGGCCATCACCGAGGCCAACCGCCAGCTGCAGAGCCTGCTGGGGGCCCAGGCCGACTCGGCGGCGGCCAAGCCCGACTCGGCGGCAGCCGCGCCCACGCTGCAGGACCTGGGCAAATCCCTGCTGGATCGGCTCAAGAAGGGCGGGGGCGGGAAGACCGGGGGCGGGGGCTAGGCCGGGCCAACTGAAAATTAAATACGACACGGCAGGTTGGAATTTGCGTTTCCGGGCACCCTTGCCTATCTTCCCGGCTCGCCACGTCTGCCGGAGCCGCATCAGTGCCTGCGCGGACGTGTCTTTTTGTGAGCCGGTCACCCTGTTGAAAGCGGGCGGTCACCGCCGCCCAGGCAAGGACACGAGGCAATGAGCGTAGACCTGAGCCGGATCCGGAACATCGGCATCAGCGCCCACATCGATTCGGGCAAGACGACCCTGACCGAGCGGATCCTCTATTACACCGGCCGCATCCGCGCCATCCACGAGGTGCGCGGCAAGGACGGCGTCGGCGCCACCATGGACTCCATGGAGCTCGAGCGCGAGCGCGGGATCACGATCCAGAGCGCCGCGACGTTCACCATGTGGAAGGACCACCACGTCAACATCATCGACACCCCGGGACACGTCGACTTCACCATCGAGGTGGAGCGCGCCCTGAAGGTGCTCGACGGCGCCATCCTCGTGCTGTGCTCCGTCGCCGGCGTGCAGAGCCAGTCGATCACCGTCGACCGGCAGATGCGCCGCTACAACGTGCCGCGCATCGCGTTCGTCAACAAGTGCGACCGCTCCGGCGCCAACCCGGCGCGCGTCACCGAGCAGCTGCGCGAGAAGCTCAAGCACAACGCGGTGATGATGCAGATCCCCATCGGGCTCGAGGACAAGCTCGAGGGCGTGGTCGACCTGGTCACCATGAAGGCCGCCTACTTCGAGGGCGACAGCGGCGAGAAGATCGTCTGGAAGGACATCCCCGCCAGCCTCGAGGTCGAGGCCGAGGCGCGCCGCGAGGCCATGCTCGACGCGGTCAGCATGTTTAGCGACGAGCTGATGGAGGCCCTGCTCGAGGGCGCGGCCACCGAGGACATGATCCATGCCGCCGTCCGCAAGGGCGTGCTGGCGAACGACCTGACGCCCGTGTTCATGGGCTCGGCCTACAAGAACAAGGGCGTGCAGCTGCTGCTGGACGCGGTCACGCGCTACCTGCCCTCGCCGACCGACGTCGAGAACAAGGCGCTCGAGGTGCTGCGCGGCGGCGAGGAGCGCGAGCTCGTGCTGTCCAACAGCTCGGACGACGCGCTGGTCGCCAACGCGTTCAAGCTCGAGGAAGGCCCGTACGGCCAGCTGACGTACGTGCGCATCTACCAGGGCTGGGTGCGCAAGGCCGACGACATCTTCAACAGCCGCACCGGCAAGAAGGTCAAGGTCGGCCGCATGGGCCGCATGCACGCCGACCAGATGGAGGAGATCGACGGCGCCCACGCCGGCGACATCATCGCCCTGTTCGGCATCGACTGCGCCAGCGGCGACACCTTCACCTCGGGCGACCGCATCACCCTGTCGAGCATGCACGTGCCCGAGCCGGTGGTCAGCCTGGCCGTGTACCCCGAGGACGCCAAGGCCTCGGCCAAGATGGCCAAGGCCCTGCACCGCTTCACCCGCGAGGATCCGACCTTCCGCACCCACGTGGACCCGGAGACGTCGGACACCATCATCAGCGGCATGGGCGAGCTGCACCTCGAGGTCTACATCGAGCGCATCAAGCGCGAGTACGGCGCCGTGGTCACCACGGGCGCGCCGCAGGTGAAGTACCGCGAGACCATCACGCGCCCGGTCGACTTCGAGTACATCCACAAGAAGCAGACCGGCGGCTCGGGCCAGTACGCGAAGGTCAGCGGCCGCATCTCCCCGTCCGACGACGGCGAGTTCCACTTCGAGAACAAGGTCATCGGCGGCAACATCCCGTCCGAGTACATCGGCGCCTGCGAGAAGGGCTTCGCCTCCTCGGTGGAGGAGGGCCAGTACATCGGCGCGCCGGTGCAGGGCCTGATCGTCACGCTGATGGACGGCGCGGCCCACGCGGTCGACTCGTCGGACATGGCCTTCACCACGGCCTGCCGCATGGCCGTGCGCCGGTTCTACGGCCAGTGCAACCCCGTCGCCCTCGAGCCGCTGATGCTCGTGAGCGTCGAGGGCCCGAGCGAGCACCAGGGCGACATCATCAAGACCCTGATGCAGCGCCGCGGCGTCATCGTCGGCACCACCGAGGACGAGGGCTTCGTCCGGATCGACGCCAATGTTCCCCTGGCCGAGATGTTCGGTTATGCTTCGGTCCTGCGCTCGGCCACGGCCGGCAAGGCGGAGTTCACCATGGAGTTCGCCCGCTACGCTCCGGCTCCGGCCGAGGTCGCCGCGGACCTCGTCAAGAAGTACCAGGAGAAGCGGGCCGAGGGCCGCTAGACGGGTTCGGTTCCCCCGGGAACCCATCCAGGGAGTGAAGAAGACGATGCCGCACAAGAACCTCATCGAGCGCAGCCCTGTCCGCATCTTCGACCGCGCCATCGGCGGCGGTCTCGGGGCGGGCAACATCGGCGTGGTGCTCGCCCGCACCGGCGTGGGCAAGACCGGTTTCCTGATCGGCCTGGCCATCGACGCCCTGCTGCAGGGCCGCAAGGTCCTGTACATCTCGACGAAGGAGTCGGTGGAGCACATCACCGCCTTCTTCGAGCAGATCTTCCACGCGATGGCCGACGAGCTGGGCATGAACGAGGTGCCCCAGCGCCAGCTCCTGATGGAGCGCGGCCGGCACATCCTGTGCTACAACCGCGAGTTCTTCTCGCTGGAGAAGCTCGAGCAGTCGGTCTCGTTCCTGAAGGAGACCACCGGGTTCTCGCCCGACATGGTGATCATGGACGGCACCCCGCGCTTCGAGAAGACCGAGGCCTGGGAGATCGACGGCATCCGCAAGCTCGCGCGCGAGTGGAACGCCGAGGTCTGGACCAGCGCCATCGTGCACCGCGAGGGCCAGGACCTCGACGGGCGCGGCGTGCCGACCGAGGTGGCGCGCTTCGAGGGCGACATCTCGGTGATGATCAACCTCTGCCCCGAGAGCGACCACATCAAGGTGAAGATCGCCAAGGAGCACCAGACCGGCAGCCCGGCCCAGGTGCAGATGGAGCTCGACCCGCAGACGCTGCTGCTGCGCTGGCGCTAGCCGGCGGCGCGGGGGCGCGACCGACACGACGGCCGCGGGGCCTTGCCCCGCGGCCGTCTTTTCGCCAATATGGGCGGCGGACCCCCGACGCAAGGAGCCCCCGTGGATCCCGCCGCCGTCGCCCACAACCTGGCCGCCGTCCGCGACCGCATGGCCGAGGCCTGCCGGCAGGCCGGACGGCCGGCGGACGCGGTGCGCCTGGTGGCGGTGTCCAAGCGCATCCCCCTGGAGCTGGTGGCCGCAGCCTGCGCCGACGGGCAGTGGGCGCTGGGGGAGAACCGCATCCAGGACGCGGTGCCGCGCCAGGCCGAACTGGCCGCGCTGCTCCGCGCACAGGGGCTCGACCCGGGCCGCGTGCACTGGCACTTCATCGGGCACCTGCAGTCCAACAAGGCCGGGCGCGCCGTGGGCGCCTTCGACCTGCTGCACGGCATCGACGCGCAGGCGCTGGCCGTGCGCCTGGACCGCCTGGCCGGCGACGCGGGCGTGCGGCAGCCGGTGCTGCTGGAAGTGAACATCTCGGGCGAGGACCAGAAGAACGGCCTGCAGCCCGACCAGGCGGTGCCCGCGGCCGAGGCCGTGGCGGCCCTGCCCAACCTCGACCTGCAGGGCCTGATGGGCATGGCCCGCTGGGATGCCCCCGAGGCCGAGCTGCGGGCGAGCTTCGCCCGGCTGCGCCGCCTGGCCGAGCAGGCCCGGACCGCCACCGGGCGGCCGCTGCCCGAGCTGAGCATGGGCATGAGCGACGATTTCCCGGCCGCCATCGCCGAGGGAGCGACCATCGTGCGCGTAGGCAGCGCCATCTTCGGTCCCCGCGGCTGACCCGTCGGGTCGGCCGCACCCGTGAACCGCGCCCCTGGAGGTGGGCCCCATGGACATCCGCAAGCTCGTGCTGGCCATCCTGAACGTCTACACCTGGCTGATCTTCGTGCGGGTCATCCTGAGCTGGGTCAACCCCATGCCCCGCAACGAGATCCTGCGCGGCGTGATCGCCGTCACCGAGCCCGTGCTCGCCCCGCTGAGGCGGCTGATCCCCATGGGCGGCCTCGACTTCTCGCCCCTGGTCGCCTTCCTGCTGCTGCGCCTGTTGATGCGCCTGGTCCTGGGTTCCTCCTGGTAGGGGCGTGGCACGCCTCTTGATGGCCTGATCCCCGAAACGGATCAATCAGCCCCATCCCGGCCCGGCTCGTCCGGTTTCCGGGCGGCCGCCGGTCGGGAATCGCCCACGCCGCGGCCGGGGCGGCGTCAGCCAGACGGAGGACCGAACCATGAGGATCACGCCCCTGGACGCCCGCAAGCAGGAGTTCCGCAAGGCTGTCCGCGGCTACGACTGCGACGAGGTGCGGGCCTTCCTGTCCACGCTCGCCGACGAGTACGAGACCGTGCTCGTGGACAACAAGCAGCTGCGCGAGCGCCTGATGGAGCAGGAGGACAAGATCGGCGAGTACAAGACCATGGAGCGCACCCTGCGCGACACGCTGATGACCGCCGAGCGCCTGATGCAGGACTCCCGCGAGAGCGCCGGCAAGGAGAGCGAGCTCATCGTCCGCGACGCCCAGCTGAAGGCCCGCCAGATCCTCGAGGAGTGCCGCGTGCGCACCGAGGAGATGCGCCGGGAGATGGGCAACCTGCGCAAGGAGAAGGAAAACTACCTGGCGCGGTTCAAGTCGCTGGCCGAGGCCCAGATCCAGTTCATCGAGAACCACCGCCAGGACTTCAAGGACATCGACCGCCGCATCATCGACATGGTCGACACCGTGATGGGGACCGTCGGCGGCGCCGCGGCCCAGCCCAAGGCCGCGGTCCACGACCAGCCGCAGGCCGCTCCGCGCCCGGCGGCGCGCCCGGCCGCCCCGGCCTGGACCAACCCGGTGGCCGGCAGCCACGACGAGGACGAGGCCCCCGTCGAGCAGGCCGCGCCCGCCGCGTCCGCCGAGCCGGACATGTGGCGCGACTGGCAGCCGGCGTCGGCTCCGAAGTCGGCCCCGGCGCAGGCCGCCCATCCCGTGGCCGAGGCCAACCCGTGGTCCACCGCGGGCTGGGGCGACAAGGACGCCGACACCCAGGCCGAGACCGTGGCCGAGGAGGTCGACGCCGCCCTGGCTGACGCCGACGAGGCCGACGAGGCGATCTCGGCCCTGCACGAGGACCAGGACAAGCCGCAGCCGGCCGCTGTCTGGTAGCCGCGAACGCCCCTGGGCGACAGATCCGTTTCAAGCGCCGGAAACGGCGGAAACAAGCGGGAATCAGCCGATTCCCGCTTTTTCCTTTGGTCGCTTCCCCGGGCCGTGCTACCTTGTCCCGTCCCGTCGCACCCCCCGGATCGGAGGACCGCCTTGAACCACCTCTGGGACACCATCGCCGAAGCCGCCGCGTTCATCCGCGGGCGCACCGATTTCGTGCCCGAGGTGGGCCTGATCCTGGGCACGGGCCTGGGCGAGCTGGGCCACCGCATCGACGCCGTCTGCACCATCCCCTACGGCGAGGTGCCGCACTTCGTCGAGTCCACCGCCACCAGCCACGACGGCAACCTGGTGCTGGGCACCCTGGGCGGCCGCCGCGTCATGGCCATGCAGGGCCGCGTCCACTTCTACGAGGGCTACACCATGCAGCAGGTCACCCTGCCGGTCAGGGTGATGCAGGCCCTCGGCTGCCGGGCCCTGGTCATGAGCAACGCGGTCGGGGGCATGAACCCGAACTTCGCGCCCGGCGACATCGCGGTCATCACCGACCACATCAACCTGATGGGCGACAACCCGCTCATCGGGCCCAACGACGACCGCCTCGGGCCGCGCTTCCCCGACATGAGCGAGCCCTACGACCGCCGCTTCATCGCCACGGTCGAGCGCGTCTCGATCGAGCAGAAGGCGCCGGTCCGGCGCGCCGTGTACGTGGCGGTGGCCGGACCGAACCTCGAGACCGCGGCCGAGTACCGGTTCCTGCGGGCCATCGGCGCCGACACCGTCGGCATGTCGAGCGTGCCCGAGTGCCTGGTGGCCGTCCACGGCGGCATGCGCGTGCTGGGGCTGTCGGTCATCACCGACGCGTGCCTGCCCGACGCGCTCAGGCCGGCCGACGTCCAGGAGATCATCCGCATCGCCAACCTGGCCCAGCCGCGCCTCGAGGCGCTGGTGACCGGGTTCCTGGCGCAGATGGAGCTGTAGCGCCGACGGCGCCGGTCCCCGGGACCGGGCCGGGAAGGAACGACCGCCGACATGGCCAAGGACGACAGCAACGCCGGCACGCCCCTGTACGGGGCCCTGGCCCGCCCGTTCCACGACGCGGGCAGCGAGGAGCTGGTGGCCGCCCACTGGAAGGCGCAGGGCACCTTCCGCCGCACCATCGCGCAGCGCGAGGGCGCGCCGAACTGGGTCTTCTACGAGGGGCCGCCCACGGCCAACGGCATGCCCGGCGTGCACCACGTCATGGCGCGCCTGTGCAAGGACGTGATGTGCCGGTTCAAGACCATGACCGGCCACCGCGTGGTGCGCAAGGCCGGCTGGGACACCCATGGCCTTCCGGTCGAGCGCAGCGTCGAGAAGAAGCTGGGCATCCAGGGCGCGCAGGCCATCCTCGACTACGGCCTCGAGCCCTTCAACGAGAAGTGCCGCGAGAGCGTCTGGGCCTGCAAGTCCGACTGGGACGAGTTCACCGAGCGCGTCGGCTACTGGGTGGACCTGGACGATCCCTACATCACCTACGACAACCGGTACATCGAGTCGGTGTGGTGGATCCTGGCGCAGTTCCAGGCCAAGGGCCTGCTGTACCAGGGCCACAAGGTCGTGCCCTACTGCCCGGTGTGCGCGACGCCGCTGTCCAGCCACGAGATGGCCAACAGCTACCGCGAGGTGGACGACCCCAGCATCTACGTGCGCCTGCAGGCCGCCGACGCCGACGAGGCGTTCCTGACCTGGACCACCACGCCGTGGACCCTGCCCTCGAACGTGGCGCTGGCCGTGGGCGAGGACTTCGACTACGTGCGCGTGCGCCACGGCGACGAGGTGCTGGTGCTGGCCGAGGCGCGCCTGTCGGTGCTCGACCCCGAGCGCGGCGTCGAGATCCTGGGCCGCATGAAGGGCCGCGACCTGGCGGGCCGGCGCTACCGGCAGCTGCTGCCCTTCGTGGCGCCGGGCGAGGGCGAGGATGCGTTCCGCGTCGTCACCGCGCCGTTCGTGACCCTCGACTCGGGCACGGGCATCGTGCACATCGCGCCCGCCTTCGGCGAGGACGACTACCAGGTGGGCCGCGCCGAGGGCCTGGCCTTCTTCCGGCCCGTCGACCGCAACGGCCAGTTCACCGCCGAGATCACGCCGTGGCACGGCCTGCACGTCAAGAAGGCCGACCCGAAGATCATCCGGCACCTCGACGAGCAGGGCAGCCTCTACAAGGCGCAGCAGTACCGCCACGACTACCCGTTCCACGACCGCTGCGACAACGCGCTGATCTACTTCGCCACGCCCAGCTGGTTCATCCGCACCAGCGAGATGCGCGAGCAGCTGGTCGAGGCCAACAAGGCCATCACCTGGGCGCCGCCCGAGGTGGGCAGCGGCCGCTTCGGCAACTGGCTGGCCGGCAACATCGACTGGTCGCTCAGCCGCAACCGGTTCTGGGGCACGCCCCTGAACGTGTGGATCTGCGACG
>DAOPJF010000029.1:0-14130 GCA_035399525.1 Candidatus Krumholzibacteriia bacterium
GCCGCTGCAGCGTCAGCAGCAGCACCGCGGCCAGCGCCGCCGTGGCCACGCCCAAGGCCAGGCGCAGGCGGGCCCGCACCGTCGCGTCGCGGTTCAGGGCGTCGAGCGCCGCGCCGTCCAGGCCCACGCGCACGACCACCCGCTCCCCGTCGGGCAGCACGCCGGCGGCGGCGACCTCGTAGACCGTGCCGCCGCGGACCGCGTACCGGCGCGGCGGTCCGTCCGGCTCGGCCGGCTCCGGCGCCGCCGCCATCACCGTCTCGGCGCCGGGCGTGCCGACCGCCAGGCCCCGGTCGCCGGCCACGGCAATGAAGCGCACGCCCAGGTTCGCCCCCAGGGCGGTGATCACGTGGGCCAGCTGGCCGGCGGTTCCGCCCGACACGCGATCGTCGGCGGCGATGTGGATCGTGGCCGCGCCGATGCCGCGGGCCTGGTCGGTCATCAGGTCCTCGACGCGCGCGATGCGGCCCCGCGTGTCGTGGCACGAGGCCACGGTCAGCAGCACGGCAAGGGCGGCGACCGCGGCGGCGGTGCCGGCCAGGCGCAAGCGCGAGCCCATCCGGCCTCCGGTTGCGGCGTGCCGACTGGTCATGGCACGTCCATGGGGTACACGCCCATGTCCCAGCCGTCGGGCAGCAGCATGATCGTGCGCACCGCCGCCAGCTCGTCGGGATGGATGGCGTGCTCGGGCCCGTCGTCCAGCGCGCCCAGGGCCGAGACGTACATCAGGTAGCCGGCGTCGACGCAGCCGGCGTGCGCGTGCAGGCCCAGGGCGTGGCCGAGCTCGTGCAGCAGGATCTCGGTCACCGACTTGGCCGTCGGCGCGTCGGGGGTCACGCGGGCGCTCGCGTGCCCGGGCGTGGCCTCGCCGATGGCCAGTTCGCCGCCGCCCGGCTCGTCCAGCTCGAGCACGCCGTACTGGCCGGCCCCGGACAGGTCGTACCGCACCTCGATGCGCGCGGCGGCGGCGTCATCCACCAGCTCGAGCACGGGCAGCCCCAGCGACGCGTTCCAGATGCGCACGGCCTCGGCGGCGCAGGCGCCGTAGTCCACGCCCCGGGGCGACGTCCAGGCGGGCGCATGCACCGGCACCGGGTAGCTGGTCCAGTGGTGCAGGGCCACGTCCGGGCGGCCGTCGCTGGGCACGCGCGTGCGGGTCATGGTGCGCAGGTAGGCCTGGAAGTGGCTGCCGAAGGCGAAGCAATCGGGCACGCAGCCCCGCCGCGGCAGCAGCACGAAGTCGTAGGTGCGCGTTCCGTCGGCGTGCAGGGAATCGGTGCGGGCCAGGTGCCAGGGACCGTCCGCCGGCGTGCCCGCCTCGAGCACCACGCCGTCCAGCTCGAAGTAGGGGCCCACGCGGTAGCGGCCGTCGTCGCCGGTGACGATGGCGTGCGCGTGGTCGTGATCCTCGACCGTCACGCCGGCCAGCGCCGCACCGTCGGGAGCGCGCACGGTGCCCTCGATCCACCACTGGTCCGGCAGCCGCAGCGAGACCGGCTCGGCGATGGGCGACCGCTGGTCGCGGACGTTGCGCGCCCGCACGGCGAACCACACGGTGCGTCCCGGCGTCAGGCCCTGGCCCTCGGGGGAGTAGGCCATCTCGTGCCGCAGCTGCCAGTCGACGAAGGGATGCCCGCCCGGATCGGCGTCCGTATCCCACGTCGCCTCGGTGGGCGGGCCGTCCTCGCGCCAGCGCACCTCGTAGCCCTCCAGCGGCAGCGGGGAACCGTCGACGCGTGACCAGGAGAGGACGGCGCAACCGGGCGCGGCGCCGGGCCCGACCATCACTCCGGTGACGGCCGGCGGACGGGCCTCGGCGAACGGATGCACCGCGATGCGCCAGGTGTGGGTCAGCGCCGCGTCGCCCAGGTCGGCGGCGGCGGTGACCGACAGTTCGCCCGCGAGACCCGGCACCACGTCCAGGATCGAGTCGCCTGCCGCGGGGGCGCCGTCGATGGTCCAGCGCACCGGGCCGATGGGCCAGGGGCTGCCCGCCCGCAGGCGCAGCGGCACGGTGGCGAAGCCGGTCACGGTGTCCGCATCGGGCACGACCTCCAGGCGCGGCGCGCCCGGCGGCACCACCGCCACGGACCAGCGGCGCACCGGCACGGACTCGCCGTCGGCCACGACCAGCGCCGTCAGGGTCTCGTGCCCCGGCCCGCGGCCGAAGAAGCGGAAGCGCTCGCCCACGGCGCCGACGTCGACGCCATCCCGCCGCCAGCGCACCTGCGGCTGGTGTCCCGCCGGCGGCACCACGCGGAAGTCGAGCCAGCCGCCGTCGACCAGGGTGGCGGCCGTGTCCGGGGGCAGGAATCCGAGGTCCTGCGCCACGGGCGCGGCGGACGGCTCCGTGGCCGTACGGCAGCCTGCGGCCCAGGCCAGGCAGGACAGGGCCAGGCCGATCGCGATGGGCGAGGACCGCCGCCAGGCGGTCCGCTGTCGGGTCGCGGTGCGCATACGCATGGAGAGTAGCGAGCCCCGGGCCGGGCGTCAAACCGGCCGGCGTCCCCAGGGGAACGCCGGCCGGTGTCGGCAGGTCGAAGCGGACTCCAGGTCAGCGCAGGGTCGGCACCCGCCCCGGCGTCCAGGGTGCGCCGGCGGCCTCGAGCTGGGCCTCGATCGTCGGCAGGTCGTGCTCGACGATGCGGGTCAAGGCCTCGAGCACCGGCACGAACTGCCCGCGGGCCAGGGCCAGGTTCGCCCGGTGGGTCGCCGTCGGTGCCGAGGTGACGTCGCGGTTGCCCCACAGCACGCGGCTGACCCGGTCGTTGATGCCCGGGGTGACGGGCTCGCTGCGGCTCTCGATGGTGCTGTCGCCGTACAGGGCCACCTTCAGGTCGGCCAGCTCGGTGGTCAGCCCGTCGAGGCGGTCGATCACGCCGCGCTCGAGGCCCGGCGTCCGGACCGCCGCCGTGCGCAGGTGCTCGATGCGCGACTCCGCGTCGCGCAGCGCCCGGCCGGCCCCGCCCACGGCGCGGCTCAGCTCGGCGGCCTCGCGCTGGAAGGCCACGGTGGCGGCGAAGTCGCCCGCCGGCAGGGCCGATCCGCCCAGCAGGCGCGTGGTGAAGGACATCGGGCCGGCCACCACGGTCTCCACGCCGCGCACCCGCGTGCTCAGGGTCGCCGAGTACGTGCCCGGCGCCGCCAGCGGACCGGCGGGCTCGCCGTCCCACGGGGCGCGCTCGCTGCCGCGGGCGAGGTTGATCGGGTCGGTGGCGGGATAGCGCAGGTCCCAGGCCACGCGGTGCAGGCCCTTGCCCGCGGGAGCGTCGATCTGGCGCACGATCACGCCGGCGTCGTCGCGGATGGTCAGCACGGCGGCCGGATCGATCTCCCGGTCCTCGGCGCGCAGGGCGTCCCAGGCGGGGTAGGGGGTCGCCTCGCCGGCCTCGGCCTTCTTCTTCTCGTCCGTCCGGCGCTCGTCCTTCAGGCTCTTGAGGCCGTCCTTCAGGTTGTAGGTGATGACGGCGCCGAAGGGCGGGTTCTCGGCCATCCAGAAGTCGTCGCCCGCGTGGCCCTCGCCGGCCGGCGACCAGGGCACGTAGATCAGGGCGTCGCGCACCGGGAACATCGTCGCCGGGGCCTCGAGGGCCGCCGGTTCCAGGTTCCGCAGCGGCGTGTAGTCGTCCAGCACGTAGAAGCCGCGGCCGAAGGTGGCGGCCACCAGGTCGTTCTCGCGGCGCTGGATCTCCAGGTCGCGCACGGCGATGATGGGCAGCCCGGCCTTCAGCTGCGTCCAGTGGTCGCCGCCGTCGCGCGTGAAGAACACGCCGAACTCGGTGCCTGCGAACAGCAGCTTCGCGTCCACGTGGTCCTGCACCACGGTGTAGACCACGCCGTTCTCGGGCAGGTCGCCCGCGATGCTCTTCCAGGTCTTGCCGTAGTCCGTGCTCCTGAGCAGGTACGGCTTGAAGTCGTCGCGCTTGTGGTTGTCGAAGCTGGCGTAGACCGTGCCGGCGTCGAAGCGGTCGGGTTCGATGTCGCTCACGTAGCTCTGGGCCGGCACGCCCTTGAAGTTCTCCAGCTTCGTCCAGCTCTTGCCGGCGTCGCGGGTGTACTGGATCAGCCCGTCGTCGGTGCCGACCCAGAGCAGGTCCTCCTGCACCGGCGACTCGTTCAGCGAGACGATGCTGCCCCAGAACGAAGTCGAGTTGTTCTTGGCCACCGCGTCGACGCTCCACACGCGGCCCATGACCTCGAGCGCGTTGCGGTCCAGGCCGCGGCTCAGGTCGTCCGAGATGCGCGTCCAGCTGTTGCCCATGTCGTCGCTGCGGAACAGCTTCTGGCAGGCGAAGTACAGGCGCCGGTGGTCGTGCGGGCTGATGATCACCGGCGAGTTCCAGTTCCACTTCAGGACCTCGCCGGCCTCGGGCTGCGGCTGCACGTCGACGGTCTCGCCCGTCTTCCGGTCCCAGCGCACCAGGTTGCCGTGCTGCCACTGGCAGTAGACGATGTCCGCGTCGGTCGGGTCGCAGGCGGGCTCGAAGCCGTCGCCGCCGAGGGTGAAGTACCAGTCGCGGTTGGCCGCCCCGTACGCGTAACGGGTGCGCGAGGGGCCGCCGATGGTGTTGTTGTCCTGCGTGCCGCCGTACACGTTGTAGAACGGCTCGTCGTAGTCCACGGCCAGGCGGTAGAACTGGGTGACCGGCAGGTTGGTGAAGTGCCGCCAGGTCTGGCCGCGGTCGAAGCTCTCGTACAGGCCGCCGTCGCAGCCGGCCACCAGGTGCTCGGTGCAGGCGGGGTCGATCCAGAGCGCGTGGTCGTCCACGTGCTTGTGGCGCACGCTCAGGCGGTCCCACGTCTTGCCGCCGTCGGCGCTGGTGCGCAGGAACGTGTCCTCGGCGTAGATGCGGTCGGGGTCCACCGGATCGGCCACCAGCTCGTTGTAGTACTGCGGGCTGCCGGAGACGAAATCGCTGCGCTTCTCCCAGCTCATGCCGCCGTCGGTGGTGCGGAACGTGCCGCCCTTGCCCTGGGCGGCCTCGATGATGGCGTACACCATGCCGGGGGCTTTCGGCGCGACGGCCAGGCCGATGCGGCCCATGTCCGTGCCGGGCAGGCCCGACGTCAACTTCGTCCAGGTGCGGCCGCCGTCGGTCGACTTGTGGATACCCGAGCCCGGACCGCCGTCGATCAGCGTCCAGATGTGGCGGCGGCGCTGGTAGCTCGCGGCGTACAGGACGTCCGGGTTGCCCGGCTCGGCCACGATGTCGACCACGCCGGTGTTCTCGTCGATCTCCAGCACCAGTTCCCAGTTCTTGCCGCCGTCGACGGTCTTGTAGACGCCGCGGTCGCCGCCCGGGCCCCACAGCGGGCCCATGGCCGCCACCCAGACGATGTCCGGGTCGCCGGGATGGATCACGATGCGCCCGATGTGCATCGAGCGCTTCAGGCCCATGTTCTGCCAGCTCTTGCCGCCGTCGAGCGAGCGGTACACGCCGTCGCCGTAGCTGACCGAGCGCTGGCTGTTGTTCTCGCCGCTGCCCACCCAGACGATGTTCGGGTTCGAGGGCGCGATCGCCACGCAGCCGATGGAGAAGCTGCCCTCGCCGTCGAAGATCGGCGCGAACGTGACGCCGGCGTTCCGCGTCTCCCACACGCCGCCCGAGCAGACCGCCACGTACCAGTGGCGGGCGTCGGTCGGGTCGGCGGCGATGTCGCCGATGCGGCCCGAGGCGATGGCCGGGCCGATACCGCGCCAGGACAGACCCGAGAAGGCGTCGGACGACCAGGGCCCCTTGTCCTGGTCGGCGGCCGCGGCGGGCAGCGCCGCGGCGCACAGGGCGGTCAGCAGGAGGGCGGCCGCAAGGGGCCGCAGGTTCGCGGGAATCAGGCGCATGGCAGGCATTCCTCTCCGTGGCACACGGTGGGATCGGGTCCCGGCGGGGGGCGGGGCCCGGTTGGGATGAATCGCCGGGAACCATAGCAGAGTCGGGGGACGGGGCCAAGCCCCGGGGATCAGCCGATCACGTCGGCCGTGTCGGCGTCGGCGCCGGCCGCCTGCTCGTCGGGGCAGGTCTCGCGCTGGTCGCCGACCGGCATCAGCACGCGGAAGGTCGTGCCCAGGCCGGGCGTGCTCGCGACCTCGATGCGGCCTCCGTGCTCCTGCACGATGCCGTGGCTGATGGCCAGGCCCAGGCCCGTGCCCTTGCCCACGTCCTTGGTGGTGAAGAAGGGCTCGAAGATGTGGTCGAGGATCGCCGGCTCCATGCCGCAGCCGTCATCGGCGACCGTGATGACCGCCATGTCGCCGTCGCGGGCGGTCGCGATGCGGATCGTGCCTCCGGACTCGGGGATCGCGTGCGAGGCGTTCACCAGCATGTTCATCACGACCTGGCCGATACGGCCGGCGTGGCAGGGGATGGTCGGCAGCTGCCCGTAGTCGCGCTCGACGCTGCACTTGTACTTCAGCTCGTTCCAGACCATGCGCACCATGCCCTCGACGAGGTCGTTCAGGTCCTGGTAGCTGGTCTCCATGGCGTCCTGGCGGGCGAAGCTGCGCAGGTTCTTGACGATCTCCGCGACGCGCGCGACGCCCTCGGCCGACTCGGACAACAGGCCGTCGAGGTCGCCCAGGATGAAGTCCAGGTCCTCGCGGCGGCGCAGCTCCTCGGCCCGGCCGCGCAGCGAAGGGTCCTCGGGATTGGCGGCCATGCGCTCGTAGAGCTCGAGCATGCCGCGCATGGCGCCGACGTATTCGCGGATGGTGCCCAGGTTGCTGCTGACGTAGCCCACGGGGTTGTTGATCTCGTGGGCGACGCCGGCCGCCAGCTGGCCCAGGCTGGCGAGCTTCTCCGACTGCACCATCTGCAGCTGCTGCCGCTCGAGCCGGGCGTTCGCCTGGCGCAGCTCGGCTTCGACCGCCTTCTGCTCGCTGATGTCCAGCAGGCTCACCAGGGCGATGTCGCCGCCGTCCTGCAGGCGGGTCAGGGTGCGGATGCAGGTGCGGGTGCGGCCGTCGTGGCCGACGATGTCGAGGGTCTCGCGCCTCAGGGCCACGCCGCCCTCGGCGCCCAGGTCGTCGACCGGGCCCAGGCAGTCGCCGGCGATCCGGCCGATCAGCTCGTCCAGGGGCACGCCGGTGATCGCGGCGGCCGTGGCGTTGGCGTCCATGACCTGGCGGGTGCGCAGGTCGACCACCACGAGGCCCGCATGGGCCGCGGCGAACAGCGCCTGGGAGAAGTCCGCGCCTTCGCGCAGGTCGTTCTCCTGGCGCCGGGTGCGGTCCAGGTGCTCGCGCAGCTCGCGGGCTTCCTCGGCGGCGGCGTCGGCCCGCAGGCGCAGGCGGCGGGCGGTCCGGGCGTGGCTGCGGGCGGTGCGCAGGACCGCCACGGCCCCCAGGCCCGCCAGCACGCTCACGGCCAGGATGACCGCCTGCCCGATTCCCTCGGCCACGACCATGCCCGCTCCTTTCCGCTAGGGGTCCGACCGCAGGCCGGACTGAGGTTTCCCTTCAGGTATCGGCGCGGGCGGTCGATTCCTGAACGGAGAATGGCCGGTCGGCCTCCTGCCGCCCGGCGCCCATCTTCCGCATCCGGAACGGTTTGCCGATGTCCGAGCCGCTGCCTCGCATCCTGTGCGTCGACGACGAGGAGAACATCCTCAAGGCGCTGGTGCGGAACCTGCGCCGGCGCTACGACGTGACCACCGCCACCGGCGGCCGCGAGGCCCTGGCCCTGATGGCGGCGGCCGACGAGCCGTTCGCGGTGATCGTCAGCGACATGCGCATGCCCGAGATGAACGGCGTCATGTTCCTGGAGGAGGCCCAGAAGATCCATCCCGACTCGACGCGCATCCTGCTGACGGGGTACGCCGAGCTGCAGTCGGTGATCGCGTCCATCAACAAGGGCCGCATCTTCCGCTTCCTGAGCAAGCCCTGCCCGGTCGAGGCCCTGCTGGCGGCCATCCGCGACGCGCTGAGGCAGTACCACCTGCTGAGCACCGAGCGCGTGCTGCTCGAGCAGACGCTCACCGGATCGATCCGCGCCATGGCCGACATGCTGGCGGTGGCCAACCCCGCGGCCTTCGGCCACGCCGACCGCGTGCGGCAGCTGGCGCTGAACCTGGCGAAGCAGTCGAAGGTCGAGGTCCTGTGGCCGGTCGAGGTCGCCGCCATGCTGGCCCAGCTCGGCTGCATCACGCTGCCGCCGGACACCGCGACCCGCTTCTACCGCGGCGAGACCCTGACGCTGCGCGAGCAGGAGATGGTCGCGCGCATCCCGGTCGTCACCTGCCAGATCCTGGGCAACATCCCCCGCCTCGAGGCCGTGCTCGAGCTGCTGGCCCCCGAGGATCCCGATCCGGCCGCGCGCGCCCGGGCCGCCGAGCGGGCCCACGCCGAACAGCTGCAGAAGTCCCGCGCGATCCTGCGCCTGGCCAGCGACGTCGAGCGCCTGCGCGCCGTCGGCTGGTCGGCCGCGCGCATCCGCGACTGGCTGCGCACCAACAAGAGCCGCTACGACGAGGCCCTGCTGCACCTCTACGAGGAGATCGCCGCCCCCGACGAGGGCGCCGAGCCCGTCCGTGGCGTCACGGTGCGCGAGATGCAGGTGGGCATGACGCTGGTCGAGGACGTCAAGACCGAAACCGGACTGCTGCTGGTGGCCGCCGGCCAGGAGGTCACCCTGGGCCTGCTCGAGAAGATCAACAACTTCCACGACGCCAGCGGCCTGCAGGAGCCCCTGTGGGTGCGCAACCCTGCCCTCGACGACGCGGCGGCCGCGGCCGAGCCGGCGGCGCCCGTGCTCGTCTGACCCGACGCGCATCCGCGATCGACGTGTTCTAGTCGAGTTCGTCCCGCGAGAACAGCAGCGGCAGCGCGGCCGCACTGCGGCCCACCGCCGTGGTCACCGAGGCGGCGGGATCGGCCACCGCGCGCAGCGAGGCGCTCGAGACCCGCAGCAACGGGGCGAGCTGGGCCAGCTGCGAATCGCTGACCGAGGGACGGTCGACGACGATCACGTCGGCGACGTCCTCGCCCGTGAGCACGGCCTTCAGCGGCACCACGGGGCAGCGGTGGTACTCGAAGACCTGCCCCAGCACCAGCGCCCGGTCGGCGTCGGTGCAGGCCAGCGCGGCGCGCCGGGGGGGGCGGGGGGCCAGGGGTTCGTGGTCGACCTCGCCGTCGGTGGCCACCTGCAGGAACGTGCGGCATTCCTCGAGGCGGATCGAGGCCTCGCGCAGCGCCGGCAGCAGACGGTCCGCGGGCAGGCGCACGGCGCCGACCAGGCGGAGCACCTCGTTCTCGGCGGTGCCGCGCTCGTAGGCCGTGTCGATCACGTTGGCCATCATGTCGGCCAGGGCGACCACCGCGCCAAGCGCCGCGTGCTCGTCCGGCGCGGCCTGGGGGTTGTGGTGGAAGCGCACGGCGTCGCACAGCTCGTCCGGCAGCTTCCAGCGCTTCAGCAGCAGTTGTCCGGCCTTGGCGTGGGTCAGGCCGAAGCCGGCCCGCTCGCGCTCGAGCAGGTCGGGCCCGCCGGGAGCGAACGCCGCCGCGAACTCGCGCGGCGCGATCATCGCCATCACCGCGTGGCCCACGTCGTGCAGCAGGCCGGCGACGAAGGCCTCCTCGGGATTCTCGGGCATGCCGCCCAGGCACGACAGCACCTCGGCCGCCGCCGCCGTCGCCAGGGAGTGGCGCCAGAACCGCAGCTGGTACTCGGGGCCCACCTTGCGCAGCAGGCCGGCGGCCGACAGGCCCAGCGCAAGGTTGCGCACGGCCGAGAAGCCCAGCACGACAACGGCCCGCGTGACGGTGGCGATCTCTCCCGACTGCCCGTAGAACGGCGAGTTCACCAGCTTGAGGATCTTGCCCGCCAGCGCCTGGTCCGAGCCGAGGATCCGCGACACGTCCGCCGCCGACACCCGGTCGTCGGCCACCACGCGCACGAGCTTCTGCACCACCCGGGGCAGGGGAGGCAGGTCGCGCACGGTGCGGCGGATCAGGTCGGCGGAGTTGACGGCGACGGTCATGGTTCTCCGCCCTCGTCCTCGAGCACGAGCACGCAGCCGCGCAGGGCATCGGCCGGGCCCAGCAGCGCGGGCTGTGCCCGCAGGGGACGCCCGTCCCAGTCGAACCGGAACGTCGCCTGGCGGCGGTTCTCGAGGCAGTCGTGCACGCCCTCGACCGCCCGTGGCGGAAGCACGTCGTCGATGACAACTCCGGGGATGATGTCGCGCAGCGGCGGCAGCTCGGAACGGGCCCGCCCGGACGTGAGCATCAGTTCGCCCTCGGCGCTGATCCCCAGCACGATCTGCGGCAGGCACTCGAGCATCTCCTGCGAGAACTCGAGTGAACGCGTGCGCGCCTCGACCGAGCCCTCGAGCAGCGAGTTCAGGCGCCTCAGTTCGGCCAGCTGCCGCGACGACAGCTCGTTCAGCCGGCGGTTCTCCATCACCATGTCCCAGTGGGCGAAGGCCTGGCCGATGGTGTGGCGCAGCGCATCGTCGTTCCAGGGCTTGTTGATGAAGCGGTAGACCTCGCCCTGGTTGATGGCCTCGACGATGGTGTCGGCGTCGGCGTAGCCCGACAGCACCAGCCGCACCGTGTCGGGCCATTGCGCCTTGACCTGCTGCAGGAACTCGACCCCGCTCGTCCCCGGCATCCGCTGGTCGGTCACGACCACCTGTACGGGGTGCTGCCGCAGGGTCTCGAGGCCGGCCTGACCGCTGTCGGCGGTGAGGACGGCATAGGGCTCCCTTCTCAGCAACCTCTTGAGAGAGCTGAGGATAGGAGCTTCGTCGTCCACGAAGAGCACGGTCCGGGAGTCGGTCACGGTCCACCTTCCGGCAATGCATGTGCCTGATATCCCGCGTTCAGGATCGGCAGCGGCCGACGGAACTTGACCCGGCTTTAGTCGCCGGGGGCATCGCCGCCTCGCCAATCGGCCCTCGGCGCGCTATGATACGGGCTTGTTTGCGAAGGGAGCGGCCTTGATCGGAGCCCTCTTGGTCCTGGCGGCGGCCCTGGCTGTCCCCGAACACGCGGTCATCCTCCTGTATCACCACGTGGACGAGGGCACGCCGGCTTCGACCAGCACCCGGCCCGACGACTTTCGTCGTCATCTGGCCTTGATCGAGGCGTCCGGCGCCGTGGTCCTGCCGCTGGAGGCCATCGCCGCCGGCCTGGCGGACGACGCGGTCGCGTTGCCCGACCCGGCGGTGGGCCTGAGCTTCGACGACGGCTACCGGAGCGTGTACACCGAGGCTTTCCCCCTGCTGCGCGCGCGGGGCTGGCCCTTCACGGTGTTCGTCAGTCCCGAGGCCATCGACCGCCGCGAGGGCCCGGTGTGCACGTGGGACCAGCTGCGCGAGATGGCCGCCGCCGGCGCCACCATCGCCGGCCACGGGCTCAGGCACGAGCACCTGCAGCGCCTGCGCCCCGGCGAGGACGCGGACCGCTGGCGGGCGCGGACCAGGGCCGAGCTCGAGGCGATGCGGCAGCGCCTGGTCGACGAGATCGGCGCGGCCCCGGTGCTGCTGGCCTATCCCTTCGGGGAATGGAGCCCGGCCCTGGCCGAGGTGGTGGACTCGCTCGGCCTGGTCGCCTTCGGCCAGCAGTCGGGACCGGCCTGGGCCGTCGGGGGCCCGGCGCCGCTGCCGCGCTTTCCGGCCGCCGGGCCCTACGCCGACCCCGGGGACCTGGCGCGCAAGCTGCGCACCCTGCCCTGGCCGGTGGTGGATGTCGCGCCGCGGGATCCGCGGCTGCCCGGCGGCGCCGGCGATCCGCGCCCGCCCCTGCGGCTGGTGCTGACCGCGGGCTTCGCGCCCGCCGGTGTGCCGACCGCCTTCGACGGTGGTCACGAGGCGCCGGTGGCGCTGCGCGGCGACACCCTGGTCGTCGCCGCCGGACCGGTGCCTGCGCCGGGCCGGGCCCGCACGAACGTGACGGCGCCCTCGATGTGGCCGGGGCGCTGGTACTGGTACAGCCACGCGTGGATCGTGGGCGAGGAGCACGTGGATTGACGGCGAGAACTTCGGCATCGACCCTGCGCGGCCTGGCCGTGCGCCTGGCCCTGGGCAGCGCCCTGGTGCTGGTGGCGCTGTTCGGCGGCGGCGCCGCCGAGCCGGGCGACGGCTCGGTGGCGGGCATCCCCGGCGGTCGCCTGCGGGGCGCACGCGAGGCCGTGGCCGTGCCGGCCCATCCGACGCTGGGCTTCGGGCGCGGCGTGTTCGGTGTCTCCCGCCAGGGTGCGTTGGCCCGCCAGCACGTGCGCCTGCCCGACTTCGCCACCTACGACGACGTGCAGCGGCGCCGCGAGGACTTCTTCGCCTGGATGCTGCCGCTGGTCGACGCCGAGAACGCGCGCCTGCTCGACGTGCGCCGCCGGCTGACCTTCGTCTTCGAGCACATGCGCTGGGGACGGCCGCTGGCGGTCGAGGACCGGCGCTGGCTCGGCGAGCTGGCGGTCGAGTTCCGCATCCAGGACGACCCCGAGTCGCCCGCGTTCTGGCGCACCGCCTTCGAGCGGGTCGACGTGCTGCCCGACGACCTGGTGGTGGTGCAGGCGGCCAACGAGTCCGCGTGGGGCACCTCGCGCTTCGCCCGCGAGGGCAACAATCTGTTCGGCCTGTGGTGCTTCCGCCCCGGCTGCGGCCTGGTGCCCCAGGACCGGCCCGACGGCGCATCGTACGAGGTCGCCCGCTTCGCCAACCCGGCCGAGTCCGTCGGCAGCTACATGCGCAACCTGAACACCGGCGCCAGCTACCAGCAGCTGCGCCAGCTGCGCTCGGCGGGCCGTGCGGTGGGGCGCCTGCCGGGCGCCGAGGACCTGGCCGAGGGCCTGGTCGACTACTCGGAGCGCGGCGAGGAGTACGTGCACGACATCCAGGCCATGCTCCGGTGGAACCGGCCCTACATCGAGGCCGCCCGCGCCAGCCGCATCCTCGACGTCGACGGGGAGGGCTGACGCCATGGCGCGCCTGACCCGCACCCGACTGCAGCAGCTGGCGAGCGAGCGCATCCTGGTGCTGGACGGCGCCATGGGCACCATGATCCAGTCCCACGGCCTGGGCGAGGCGGACTACCGGGGCGAGCTGCTGCGTGACCATCCGCGCGACCTCAAGGGCAACAACGACCTGCTGTGCCTGACGCGGCCCGACGTGATCGCCGGCATCCACCGCGGGTATCTCGAGGCCGGCGCCGACATCGTCACGACCAACACCTTCAACGGCACCTCGATCTCGCAGGCCGACTACGGCACCGGCCACCTGGTGCGCGACATCAACGTGGCGGCCGCGCGCCTGGCGCGCACCGAGGCCGACGCCGCCACCGCGCGTACGCCCGACCGGCCGCGCTTCGTGGCCGGCTCGCTGGCGCCGACGAACCGCACCTGCTCGATCTCGCCCGACGTGAACGACCCCGGCCTGCGCAACGTCACCTTCCTGCAGCTGGTCGAGGCCTACACCGAGGAGGCCGAGGCCCTGCTCGACGGCGGCGTCGACATCCTCATGGTCGAGACGATCTTCGACCCGCTGAACGCCAAGGCCGCCGTGTTCGCCCTGGACGAGCTGCTGCGGCGGCGCGGCCTGGTGGACTTCCCGGTGTGGATCTCGGGCACCATCACCGACGCCAGCGGCCGCACCCTGACCGGGCAGACGCCCGAGGCGTTCTGGATCTCGCTGCGCCACGCGGCGCCCGCGGTGTTCGGCCTGAACTGCGCCCTGGGCGCCACGGCCATGCGGCCGTTCGTCGAGGAGATCGCGGCGGTGGCCGACACGCTGGTCTCGGTGCATCCCAACGCCGGCCTGCCCAACGAGCTGGGGGGCTACGACGAGACGCCCGACCAGATGGCCGCCATCCTGGCGTCGTTCGCCGACGACGGCCTGCTGAACATCGTCGGCGGCTGCTGCGGCACCGGACCGGCGCACATCCGGGCCATCGCCGAGGCCGTGGCCGGCAAGGCGCCGCGCCGGGTGCCCGCGCCGCGCCGGGCCACCTGCCTGGCGGGCCTCGAACCGCTGGTCATCGACGACCGCTCGCTGTTCGTGAACATCGGCGAGCGCACCAACGTCGCCGGCAGCCGGCGCTTCGCGAGGATGATCCGCGAGGGACGCACCGAGGAGGCGCTGGAGGTCGGCCGCGAGCAGGTGCGCGGCGGCGCCCAGGTCGTCGACGTCAACATGGACGAC
>DAOPJF010000030.1:0-13958 GCA_035399525.1 Candidatus Krumholzibacteriia bacterium
CCCAACATCCAGAACCTGGCCGTGGGCGGCGTGGCCAACGCCATCAACCTGGACAACCAGTCGACGATCAACATGAACACGCTGTGGGAGATCAAGACCCACCTCGAGGAGATGCAGGCGTTCATCCAGCACGTCTACCTGACGGACGTGTGCGCCATCGGCGCCCTGTATCCCGACTGGCTGGGCTACGGCGCCGGCGTGACCAACTACCTGGCCGTGCCCGACCTGCCGCTGGACGCGGCGGGGACGCAGTTCGACCTGCCGGGCGGCACGATCATGGGCGGGGACATCAAGACCTTCAAGCCCATCGGCTCGTTCCAGGAGAAGTACTTTGCCGACAACGTGAGCGAGTCCATCGCCCACTCGTGGTACGACGGCGACTGGCAGAAGCACCCGTACGAGGAGGACACGACTCCCCTGTACACCGACTTCCAGGACGACGGCAAGTACTCGTGGGTGAAGGCGCCGCGCTTCCAGGACAAGCCGATGCAGGTCGGGCCCCTGGCGCAGGTGCTGGTGGGCTTCGCCAGCGGCCACGAGCCGACGGTCAAGTGGCTGAACTGGGCCATCGACAAGGCCAGCGGCGTGGCGGGCATCCGCATCCAGCCGGCGATGCTGCACTCGACCCTGGGCCGCCACCTCGCGCGCGCCGTGCGCTGCATGGTCATCGCCGAGACCTCGCTGAAGCACTGGCAGTTGCTGGTGGACAACATCGCCCGGGGCGACACGACCACCTTCAACAAGCCCGAGTTCACCGGCCGCCAGATGGGCTTCGGCTTCCACGAGGCGCCCCGCGGCACGCTCTCGCACTTCGTCGTCATCCAGGACGGGAAGATCGAGAACTACCAGGCCGTGGTGCCGTCGACCTGGAACGCCGGCCCGCGCGACGGCCAGGGCCGGCCCGGCCCCTACGAGTCGTCGCTGGTCGGCAACCCGATCGCCGACGCCGAGCGGCCGCTCGAGGTGCTGCGCACGATCCACTCCTTCGACCCCTGCCTGGCCTGCGCGGTCCACACGCTGGATCCCGAAGGGCGCGAGCTGGGGACCGTGAGGGTGCTGTGACCGCCGAGCATGATCCAGGGACGGCGGCGGTCGCCGTCCTCGGCCTCGGCAACGTGCTGATGGGCGACGACGCGCTCGGACCGTGGGTCGTCGCCCAGCTGGCCGCCGCCTACGACTTCCCGCCGGAGGTCGAGGTGCTCGACCTGGGCACGCCCGGCCTGGACCTGCACCCGCACATCGCCGGGCGCCGGGCCCTGGTGCTGGTGGACGTCGTCCGTTCGGATGCGCCCGCGGGCACCCTGCGCCGCTACACGAAGGACGAGATCCTGCGCCACGTGCCGGGGCCGCGGGTCAGCCCGCACGACCCGGGCGTGAAGGAGGCGCTGCTGTCGCTGGAGTTCGCCGGCGGCGGCCCTGCCGAGGTGGTGCTGGTGGGCGTCGTGCCCCAGGAGGTGTCCTCGGGCACGAGCCTGTCGGCGCCGGTCCGGGCCGCGGCCGACGCCGCGGTGCAGGCCGTGGTCGACGAGCTGGTGCGGCTGGGCTGCCCGCCGCGGCGGCGAGCCGCCCCCGCCGCGCCGGACCTGTGGTGGGAGGCCGCGGGTGGCGCCTGAGGTCTCGATCGCGCCGCGGCCCGGCCGGTGGCGCCGTCTCGAGGGATTCGCCCTCGCCGCCGTGGCCCTGCACAGCTACGCGGTGGGGGCGATGCTCCTGTTCGTCCCGGCCTGGACCCTGCGCTTCGCGGGCTGGGGCGAGCCGGGCGACCTGTTCTTCCCGCGCCAGTCCGGCGCCTTCCATTTCGTCGTGGCTACGGCGTACGCCTGGGAGTGGCTGCGGCACCGCACGGTGACCCTGCTGCTGATGACCAAGGCCGTCGCCGTCGTGTTCCTGCTCGTGCTCAACCCGTGGCGCAGCGCCTGGTCGGTGCCGTTCTCGGGCGTGTTCGACGGGCTGATGCTGGCGGGCATGGCCTGGCTCGACGTGATGGCGCGCCGCGAGGCCAGGCGGCCGGTCAGCGGCTGACGTCGACGCCAGCGGCGGCCTCGGGATGCGCCAGCCGCCATTCCTCGACCGCCTCGCGCACCTGGTCGATGCCGTACTGCACGGTCATCGACAGGTAGTGGTGCACGTGGGGCATCAGCGACTGCGCCTCCGGGTCGTCGACCACCGCCTTGACGCACATGTCGTCCAGCGTCTGCAGGGCGCCCATCACCTCGGACCCGTCGAAGCCCTCGTCCAGGCGCCGCAACGCCAGCTCGCGGCAGTAGGACATGAAGTCGACCCGCTCGCGGGTGCGCACGGCGTTGAAGAGCAGCCTGAGGAACACGCTGTGGTTCCACTCGTGCTCCTTGGCGCTGAAGGCCGCGTAGCTGGGGTAGCGCGCCGACAGTTCGGCCGTGCAGGCTTCGGCGATCTCGTCCTTGTGCTTCTGCAGCACGTAGTAGATGGCCAGGCAGGGGCGCTCCTGGAACTGCTTCATGGCGTCGCGGTTGCGGCGGGTCCACTCGATGCGGTCGCCGCGCCGGTTCTCCAGCAGGAACGGCAGGCGGCGCAGCACGTGCAGGCGCTCGCGCGGGGCCCATTCCAGGCGGCGGCGCGTGCGCGACGAGTCGACGGTCATGCGGCGGTCGACGTAGTCGGCCATCCAGGGCCGCTCGAAGGGGCGCTCCTTCATGAACCGGCCGGCCGTGCACATGACCTGGATGCCGGGCCGGACCAGGAATCGCGGCGTGTGCAGCGGCTCCTCGGCCTTCTCGTTCCAGTAGACGGTGGCCGTGTCGTAGAGCTCGCGGTGCGTCGTCGAGCCGTCGCCGCTGGCGATCAGGATCTCGCCGTCCTCGAGCGTGTCCAGGCGCGCCACGACGCGGCGCAGGAACGTCATCGCGTCCTTGACGTGCAGGTAGGGGATGGCCGACTCGCCGCGGCCGCCCAGCACGCGGCGGTTCCAGGCGCGCGACAGCCAGGTGCGCAGGAACATGTACAGCGGCGGATACTCGCACCAGTCCGAGAACAGGGCGGCGAAGCGCACGATCACCGACGGGAAGGCATCGCGGTACTCGGCCAGCATGGCTTCGCCCTGGGCCTTGGTGCGGGCGTAGATGTGGTCGCCGTCGGGCGGGCTGAGCTCGTTCAGCGCCGCGCCGGGAGGCGGGAACGCGCAGGCCGCCACCGAGCTCGAGAAGACGAAGCGCCGCGGCCGCAGCAGGCGGCACTCGTCCAGCACGTTGCGCAGGCCGTCGACGTTGGTGCGCCGGTACTCGGGGTGGTCCTCGCCCGTGAAGTCGTAGTGGGCGGCCAGGTGCACGACCAGGTCGACCGGGCCCTCCTCGCGGATCTCGGCGAACGCGGCGGCCAGCTGGTCGGGCCGCGCGATGTCCACCTGCTTCCAGGTGATGTTCTCGTGGAACGGGGCGCCGCTGAGGTACTGGGAACGGCGGGCGATGCCGACGATGCGGTAGTCGTGCTTGAACGTGTCCAGCAGGTGACGCCCGATGAAGCCGGACGAACCCGTGACCACCATGCGCGGCAGCGTCATCCCGACCCCTCCCGGTTCTTCAGGCGCCGATCACGACCTCGAGGCCGTCGCGGGCCACCGGCACTGCGCGCAGCGGCAGGCGAGGCGGGCCGTAGACGGGGCGGCCGTCGGCGTCGAACCGCCCGTCGTGGCAGGGGCACACGTAGGCGCCTTCCGCTTCGTGCCAGGCGACCTCGCAGCCCTGGTGCGTGCACAGCAGCGACCGGGCCGCCACCTGTTCGCCGTGGCGGACCAGCTCGACCGGCGCTCCCATGACCTCGACCCGCAGGCGGCCCCCGTCGGGCAGGTCGGCCAGGGCCAGACGCAGCGGCCCGGGGGCGGCGCCGCCGTCGCCGCACGCGGCGGTCAGCACCAGGGGCGCGCAGGCCGCAGCGGCGCCGGCACGGGCCGCCAGGGCCAGGAACCGCCGCCGGTCGCAGGCGCTCACGTCGAGGCCCCGCGCTCGTCGGCCTCGCGCAGGTCGGCCAGCTTGTGCAGCACCGCGAGGGTTTCGCGGGCCTGGTCCTCGTCCAGCTGACTGATGGCGAAGCCGGCGTGCACCAGCACGTAGTCGCCGGGGCCGGCCTCGGGCACGTAGGCCAGGCAGACCTCCTGGCGGACGCCTTCGAAGTCGACCGTGCCCATGCGCAGCAGGCCGCCGTCGAGCAGGTTCGTGATGCGTCCGGGGACGCCCAGGCACATGGCCGGATCCTTTCCGCAGCCGCGCCACGCGCCGGCTGCGCCACCATGGTAGCCCGTGATCGCGGCGAGTTCCACTGCCTCCCGCGTTCGCCGCAAAAAAAGCGGGGCTTCCGAGGAAGCCCCGCGCCATACCGGCCCCGAGTGGACGGGCTCCGTTTACCGGTACGTGCTCTTGACGTCGCCCCAGGAGACATCCTCGTTCGGCACCACGGCGCACTCGAGGGTCACGTCCTGGTTGACCACGTAGGTGTGGACCTCGTCGAGCCAGGGCACGTAGAGCGTGAACGTGCCGCGGATGGTGTACATGCCGTACAGCTCGATGGTCTGGTCGGTGACGTCGTCCCAGCTCTGGCCCAGCAGCAGCGTGCCGTAGCGGTCGCCGTCGTCGTCGGTCACGACGCCCGTGCCGGTCGAGGACAGGACGGTGGTGCCGTCCTGGTCGAGGATGGCCACGGCGTAGTCGATGTTCGCCTCGGTCATCCCGATGCGGAAGTGCACACCCAGTTCCGCGGTCCAGTCGGTGCAGCCACCGGCAAAGATCACGTCGGTGAATTCGGTGGCCATCGCGGTGCCGCCGACAGCCAGCAGCGAGACGACGACAAGAGTGGACAAGAGCAAGCGCCGCATCATCTTCCCCTTCGTTTTGGCGGATCTCCCCCCCGCCGAGGTGGGTATCAGGTGCTTTTCAATCGCGACCTGATAATACCCAAAAACACACTTAAATGCAACTAAAATTACCTTTATCCCTGCGATCGCACGATTTGCGCCCTTGGCCTCCTGCCGGGGCGTTACGGTACGCATTGAATACCGTTTTCGCAAGGGATGGGCCAAATTCGGGGCCGGTGGGGTGGAATCGCACTGGGAGATGGGAATTCCGCGGCCCGTGGCGTATTCTTGGCCTCCCGTGCGCACCAGTCCTCCCCGCCCCCGGGAGCCGCCATGCAGAACGTCGCCTTGGCCATCCTCGAAGCCGCCGCCCGCCGACCGGACGCGACCGCCATGCGGTTCCGCCGCGGCGACTCCGTCCACGAGCTCACGTACGGCGGCATGTCCGCGCGCATCGAGGGCCTGGCCCGGGCCCTGGTGGGCCTGGGGGTGCAGGCGGGGGACCGGGTCGGCATCTTCTCGCCCAACCTGCCCGAGTGGCTGCTGGTGGACTACGCGGTCATGTCGGTGCGTGCGGTCACCGTGCCGATCTACGCGACCAGCACCCCGGCGCAGGCCCGGCAGATCATCGAGGACTCGGGGATGGTGCTGCTGTTCGCGGGTACGGCGACCGAACGCGATGCGGCGCTCGAGGCGACGGCCGGTGTGCCGGGCGTGCGGCGCATCGTCACCCTCGACCCGCAGCTGGCGGACGAGCCCGGGCGCACCACGGCGCTGGCCTCGCTGGAGGACGGACCGGCGCCGGGCGGCGCCGCCGACGAGGTGATGCTGCGCCGCGTGCAGGCCGACAGCGAGGATCTCGCCGCGCTCATCTACACCTCCGGGACCACGGGCGAACCCAAGGGCGTCATGCTGCGCCACCGGAACTTCACCAACCAGTACGCGACCATCGACGCCCGCTTCACCGTCGGACCGGCCGACCGCTCGCTGTGCTTCCTCCCGCTGAGCCACGTCTACGAGCGCACCTGGTCGGCCTACGTGTTCCTCAAGGGGGCCAGCAACACCATCCTGGCCAACCCGCGCGACGTGGTCACCGCCCTGGGCGAGGCGCGGCCCACGGTCATGGTCTCGGCGCCTCGCCTGTACGAGAAGGTGCATGCGGCCGTGCACGCGAAGGTCGAGACCGCGCCGCCGCTGCGGCGCCGGCTGTTCCACTGGGCGGTGGGCGTGGGGCAGCGGTGGTGGCGGACCGAGGCCGAAGGCCGGCGCCCGGACCTCGGGCTGCGCCTGGCGCACGCGGCCGCCGATCGCCTGGTGCTGCGCCGCATCCGCGACGCGGTGGGCGGGCCCAAGAACTTCTTCTCGTCCGGCGGTGCGGCCCTGGCCCGCGAGGTCGAGGAGTTCTTCATGGCCGCCGGCCTGCTGGTGTGCCAGGGCTACGGGCTGACCGAGACCGCGCCCATGCTCACGTGCAACGCGCCGGGGGCGTTCCGCTTCGGCTCGGTCGGCCGCCCGGTCGAGGGCGTCGAGCTGCGTATCGGCGACGAGGGCGAGATCCTCGCTCGCGGGCCGAACGTCACCGAGGGCTACTTCAACAACCCGTCCGCCACGGCCGAGGCGTTCACCGACGGCTGGTTCCGCACCGGTGATGTGGGCTACCTGGACGAGGACGGCTACCTGGTCATCACCGACCGCATCAAGGACCTGATCATCACCGCGGGCGGCAAGAACGTCGCGCCCCAGCGCATCGAGGCGATCGTCGGCAAGGACCTCTACATCGATCAGCTGGCGGTGGTGGGCGATCGGCGCTCGGCCATCGGCGCCATCGTCGTGCCCGCGTTCGAGTCGCTGGCCGAGTTCGCGCGCGAGCGCAAGCTGGCCTTCGCCGACCACGAGGAGCTGATCCGCCTGCCCGAGGTCGTCGAGCTGTACCGCAGGCGCATCGCCGACCAGTGCGCGTCGCTGGCGCCCTTCGAGAAGATCCGGCGCTTCACCCTGGTGGCCCGGCAGTTCTCCATGCAGGCGGGCGAGATCACGCCCACGCTGAAGGTGCGGCGCAAGGTGATCGCCGAGCGCTACCGGGAGCTCATCGAGCGCATGTACGGTTCGCCGGACAGTCCGGCCGGCGACGCCTGACGCGCCCTAGACCCGGTTGCGCAGCATCAGCTCGCGGGGGTGGGGGTTCAGGTAGGTCTGGGCGCCCACGTAGGGCAGTTCGTGCAGTTCGATGTAGTGGCGCACCAGGGTCACCGGCACCACCAGGGGCACCAGGCCCGCCCGGTAGTCCTCGATGACCGCCAGGATGCGCTTGCGCTCGCGCTCGCTCACGTCCTTCTTCAGGTAGCCCACCAGGTGCTGCAGCGTGTTCACGTGCCGCTTCGGCGTGGCGTGTACGGCCAGCGGCTCCATGAATCCCGCCATGTAGAGGTCGCGGAACGCCGCCGGCGTGTGCTGCGCCACCGCGGCCACCAGCTGGCCGAGCTGCTTGTAGTGCTTCGGGCTGTGGGCCATCAGCAGATACTTCTCGCGGCTGTGGAAGTCGACGATGTCACCGCGCTTCCAGCGCCCGCCGAACAGCGCGCGCAGGCGGTGCAGCGCGAACACGCGCTCGATGAAGTTCTCGCGCAGCACAGGGTCGTTGAGCCGACCCTCCTCCTCGATGGGCACCAGCGGGTGACGGGCCGCGAACGCGGTCACGAACAGGCCGCGCGTGTCGCGGCGCGGCAGGCCCTTGTCGCCCGGAACCGGGTAGAGCTTCACCCGGAAGGCGCCGCAGCTCGGCGAGTTCTTCTTGAAGATGAACCCGCACAGCGCCTCGGTCTCGAGCTCGCGGGCGCGGCGCGCCGACCAGGTGTTCATGCGGGCCGTCCAGTCGGCGCCCGAACCGGGAGCGACCATCGTGGGCGCCTCGGCGTCGCCCTGCAGGCGCACCGTCTCGCGCGGCGTGCCCATGCCCACCTCGACCTCGGGGCACACCGGCACCAGTCGGAAGTGCTCGGCCAGCACGTCGGTCACGTAGCGGTCGCGCGCGTGGGCGCCGTCGTAGCGGACCTCGCGGCCCAGCAGGCAGGCGCTGACGCCGACGGGGATCGGGCTGCCGGCGGTCGGGGTCGCGGTCACGGTCATCCTCCGGCGAAGAGGTCGTCGATGATGCGGCGCCGGTGGGCGAAGATCGTCTCCACCTGCCGGCGCACGGCCAGCGCATGCACGAGATCGCCCAGCGGTCCCAGCGGCAGGGCGTAGCGCACGTGGTCGCGCAGCAGGGTGCCGTCCCCGTCCTCGAGGAACTCGTGGGTGTGATGCCAGTAACTGTAGGGGCCCGCCAGCTGTTCGTCCACGAAGCGATGGGGCGGATCGTAGGTCGTGATCATCGTGCGCCACCGCGTGGGCAGCGGCCCGAGCCGGATGACGTAGTCGATCAGCGCCCCCTCGCGCATGGGCACCGGCGACGGCGTCAGGATGCGGAAGCCCAGCCACGGCGGCGTGATGCGCGCCAGGTTCTCGGGTCGGGCGAAGAACGCGAACACGTCGTCGCGGGGGCGCGCGACGCGCTGCTCGGCGGTGATCTCGTGCACGTTCATCGTTGCTGTTCCTCCGGGCCGGCAGCATCAGGGCCGACCGAGGCGAGCGCGCGGCGCGCAATGTCGAGCATGCCCCGCAGTTGCACCTGTTGACCGGCCAGCGCCGGGTCGGCGAGCTGCGCCTCGATCGCCGCCACCGCCGCGCCGTAGCGGACGGCGGCCTCGGCGTCGCGGCCGGCGCGCGCCGCGATGTAGCCCAGGGCCAGCAGCGCGCGCGGGTAACCGGGAGCGTCGGCCAGCAGGGCCTCGAGCTGCCGGTGCGCGAGGCCGTCGGCGCCGCCGCGGATGGCGGCATAGGCGCGAAGGTAGCGCAGCTCGCGCTGCACGGCCACCGGGGGCCGGCAACGCTCCAGGGTGTCCAGGCGGCGCGCCGCATCGGCCGGCGCACCCCGGTCGATGGCCTCCTCGGCCAGCAGCAGCATGGCCTCGTAGGAGGGGCGCTCGGCGAAGCTGAGCTCGGCGTCGGCCCGGGCGGCGTCGCGGCGACCCACCGCGCGCAGCGCCTGGGCCCGCAGCAGGCGTGCGGTGCCTGGCCACAGCGCGGTGTCCAGTCCGCGGTCGAAAGCCGCCACGGCGCCGGCGGGGTGCCCGGCGGCCAGTTCGCGGCGGCCGCGGGCCAGGTCCAGGTCGGCGGCGAACTCGCGGCCGGCGAGGGCGACCAGGGCCACGGCGGCCAGCCAGCCGGTGACCATCCATGCCCCGGTGCGCCGCAGCGGCCCGGGCCGGCCGCCCAGCAGGCCCGCGTACACGGCCGCCGCCAGACCGGTGGCCGGCAGGTGCAGCGGGAAGCTGACGGCGGCGTGCAGGGCCATCGTGGTCAGTCCGGCCAGGGCGGCGCAGGCGGAGAGGCCGTCCTCGCCATGCGCGGCCTGACGGCGTCCGGCGATTGCCAGCAGGACCAGCGCCACCACGAGCGCCGCGGCCCCGACCAGGCCGGTCTCCGCCAGCCATTGCAGCGTCTCGTTGTGGGCGCGCAAGGCGATGGGGGCCGGCGGGGTTGGCAGGTCGAGGTTCGACCGGACCTCGAGCCAGTGCAGGCTGTAGCGTCCGGCGCCGACGCCCAGGACGGGCGCCTGGACGACCATGTGCACGGCAGCCGCCCAGTTGGCGATCCGCAGTTCGCCGTCATTGGCCCGCATCACGTCCAGGTTGCGGATGGGACCCAGGTCCAGGGCGCCCGCGGCGCCGAACGCGAGCGACGCCAGGACCGCGACCGGCAGCGCAGCCGCGGCGAGGCTTGCGGCGACCGCGGTGCGCTTGCGGGCGCCGACGATCCAGGCCGGCAGCATCAGCAGCCCGGCGCCGGCCACCGCCGCGACCGGGCCCGCGGCGCCGTTGACGGCCAGCACCGCGCCATGGAGTGCCAGCACCAGCAGCGCTGCGGCGCGGGCGGCGCCGCGACTGCGCACCGCCAGCAGGGCTGCCGGCCACCACAGGGCCGCGGCCAGGCCCGACACGTAGTTGGGGTTGCCCAGCAATCCGATGCCGGGCTTCAGGTACACCGTCGGCACCACGCCCGGCACGAGGCCGGCCGCCTGCAGCAGCGCCACGGCGGCGGTCAGGGCGCCGCCCGCCTGCAGGCCCCACAGGAAGCGCCGACGGCCGTCGGCATCGGCCTGCGCGACCGCCGCCGCCGTGGCCGCCGCCAGCAGCAGCATCAGCACGGTGCGCAGGCCCAGGATGACGCCGGGCCCGCCGGTCAGCAGCGAAGCGCCTGCGGCCGCCGCCAGCAGCGGCAAGGCCCCGGCGCCGGCCGTGATGACGGCGGGCCTGGCCGCCGCCAGCCAGGCGGCGACGGCCAGGGACCACAGCAGGATCTTGGGGGGATCGAACGAGGTGCTGCCCGCCCAGAAGGCGACGGGCAGCACCCACGTCAGGTGAAGGACGACGCGGCTCCCGAAGGTCACCGCACCAGGCTCATGCGCGCGGTTTCGCCGACGGGCCGGCCGTCGAGGATCACCCGGGCGAAGTACGAGCCGCTGGGCAGCGAGCGGCCGCCGCGGTCGCGGCCGTTCCACTCGACCTGCTGGCGGCCGGCGGTCATCGTCGCGCCGCCCAGCTCGGCCACGAGCGCGCCGCGCACGTTGTACACGCGCACGTCGACCCGGCCGTCGTGGGGCAGGCTGAAGGCGATGGTCGTCTGCGGGTTGAACGGGTTCGGGTGCACCGACACGTCGTAGCCCGCGAACGGCACCTCGTCACCCACGCCGGACACCGAGCCCGGCGTGCGCAGGACGACATCGACCGGCGCCGCGCCTACCGGCAGCGTCACCGTGCCCGTCTCGCGCATCGAGCGCAACACGACGCGGTTCTCGCCCGGCAGGTACATCTCCAGGTCGACGCCGGCCGGCCAGCGGTGGCTGGTCCAGGTCAGCGTGACCTGGCCGGGCTGCTGCGGCATGATGCGCGCGGTCCAGCTGCGCACGCCCGCGCCGTCCATGGCGGCGATGTCGGCCGCCAGCGAGTTCCCGCAGGGCAGCTTCCAGTCCGGCCTGACCATGGCGATGCTGGCGCCGCCCGAAGGCGAGGCCGGCGGCCGCGGCAGGTCGAAGGCCGCGTCGAAGCCGTCGGTCGCGCGGGTGTCGACACCGAACTCGGCACGCCGCTCGAGGCCGCTGCCGTCGTCCATGCGCAGCACGCAGCGCCAGCCGTCGGCCTCGGGCACCTCGATGGCCGACTTGGCCACGCCCGACGCGTTCACGGCGTTGTGCCAGTCGAAGACCAGGCTCAGGCCCGAACGCAGCGCGCTCGCCCAGTAGCCGTGCCAGGCCAGCAGCTGCTGGGCCAGCACGTAGTCGTCCCGGGCCGGGTCGTAGGACACCATCCCGGACACCCAGTTCGAGGTCAGGGCCTGCTCCCAGGTCAGGACGGCGTTGCCGTCGGTGACGCGCACGCCATCGATCCACGACGGGAACCACAGCGGGTAGCCCACCAGGTTCCAGCCGGGCTCCAGCGGGATGATCACCGGATCCACCGCGAAGTCGCCAGCCATCGTCCAGCTGAACGCCTGGTCGGTGGCGATCCAGTAGCCGCGGCCCACGCCGGTGGTCTCGCTGCCGTCCAGCCGCGTGTAGCCCGCGGCGTGGGAGTAGTCGAACAGGTACGCGTAGCCCGGTGCCTGGTCGAGGATGACGTCATTGAGCGTCTCGGCACCCGCAAAGGGCATCAGCGGCGGGGCGACCAGCGACCAGCCGCCGGTGACGGTCGTGGCGGCCGGGTTCAGCGGCGGCAGCACGTCGCCGCCGACGATCAGCTCGAAACGGTAGGCGAGCTGGCCGGTCGTCGCGAAGCCGGCGTGCAGCGAAGGCAGCAGCGACACCACCTGGCCGGTCTGCAGGTCGCGCAGGTGCAGGTCGATGCCGTCGGCCTCGGTGAAGTTCGCCGTGAAGTCGAGGCTGACGATGCCCGACTGGTCGGTCTCCACCAGGATGGGCCACACGCGCTGCTCGACCAGCGGATCGAAGACCGAGCGCACGTCCCGCTCGAAGCGCGGCCCCAGCGGCCAGCCCGGTCGCTCGATGCTGGCGACCACGTAGGCCGAGGGCGGCGGACCGGGCTCGGGCAGGTCGAAGCCGGGATCGTAGCCGTCGGTGGCCAGCGGATCGACGGTCGCCAGGTTGCCGTCGTCGACCAGCTGGTTGATGGTCGCCGAGAAGCCGACCGCCACGTTCACCGGGCCCGGAGGCGTGTCGTCGCCGATCAGCAGCGTGAAGTCGTACTGGCCGCCGTAGGTGGCGAAGGTGTACTGCAGCGACGGGCCGAGGTCCGTCGTCTGGCCGGTGGCGTCGTCAGCCAGGCGCAGGCGGAAGCCGTCGGCCGCCGCGAAGGTCGGCGAGAACACGAGGTCGACGTCGGTCACCGACCCGGACTGGTCGGGCACGTTGACCTGGAAGGTCCACGACTTCACCTCGGCCAGGGGATCGTAGGTCGCCCGGATGTCTGACGCGTAGTAGGAGGAGCCGTATCCCGACCACTCGGGGCGCGGCATGGTCACGGTCACGTTGTCGTCGGCGATGTCGTACGCGGCGTCGTACCAGTCGGTCGCACCCGAATCCACGCCGACGGTGATGCCGTCGCCGAGGGCGGCGACGCCGACCGTCCAGCCGTCGGGGAACGGGCCCACGTCGTTCCAGAGGCCGAACACGGGCGCGGCGAAGTCGCCCGAGGCCGGGTACGCCGGGTTCAGCCGGAAGTCGTCGGCGTAGTCGGTGATCGCCATCAGCCCGGGGATGGACGGGTAGTCGTCGACCGGCGAGACGTAGATGTAGTCCGGGTTCTGCACGAAGGCGCCGAACGTGAAGGTGACCAGCGTGGCGGCCCTGACGTCGGGATACTGGGTGACGGGGATGTTGCAGCCCACGAGGTAGTTGGGCGGCGTCAGGAAGTTGATGGCGCCCGGCGGCAGCGTTCCCGAAAGCAGGAACACCGAGGCGGGCAGCACGATCTTGAACTCGAATCCGCCGACGTTGTAGATGTCCGACTCGATGTTGCTGTCCGGCGCGCCGGTGTGGATGTTGCGCGGGTCGGTCAGCACGGCGTAGGCGGTGAAGACGCCCGGCGCACCGTTGTACGACGTCGTGGACTGGTCGGCGTCCTGGGCCATGTACAGGCCGATGTTGCTGTACGACTCCTGGGCCCGTGCGCCCTGCGGCAGCACGAGGGCCAGGGCGGCCAGCGCCAGGACGAGCATGCGCGTCATGGATTTCACGATGTTTCCCCCTTAGGAATCGGATCGCTCCTGCGGATGGGCCCGCACCCGGTCGACCGGACCCGCGATCGGCTCAGCGGAACTGGGCGTGCACACCTCCCCATGTCGACGGCGGGGCAGCCACCTGTTCGTCGTACTGCAGTTCCCAGAAGAACGCCATGATGGGTGCGGTGCAGGGAACAGTGAAGGTCTCGCCCGGGGCGACCAGGCGGTACAGTCCGGCCGGCCCGAACACGTGCAGCGTGTAGGGCGGCGCTTCGTCGATGGTCGTCTCGACCGCGAACGTGAAGGCCTGCCCGACGGCCGCACTCTCGACGGTCATGGCCCAGAGCTCGACGCGCTCGGCGGTCACGTCGAAGAACGGCCGCACGTCGCGCCGCCAGCGGTTGGGCAGCGGCACCGGCGGCGTCAGCATCTGCAGGTACACCTGCAGCGACTGGTCGGGCGCCGGCGGGGGCAGGGGTTCGTCGAAGGGATCGATGCCGTCGAGTGCGCCGGCGGCCAGCCCGAACTCGATGGGCGCGGCCGTGGCGTCGGGCGTGGCGATGGTGCAGGAGACGATCAGCTGCTGGGCGGGGGCCAGCGTCGGGACGGCCAGCAGGGCGACCAGGACCGCAAGGGCGGGGGCGATGCCGACTTTCGATCTCATGCGAACATTCCGGACGGCAAAAGTTTGCTATCTTGCTGTGATGCAAGTCATTAGAGCCGATCGGATACGAATTGTCAAGCACTCCAACCGGTTGTCAGGGAACCGCCTGCGGCCGCGGGGGGCCGCAGGCGGTTCCATGGGACGGCCTAGGGCCCCGGATTACCTGACAAGGCTCATCTTGATCGTCTCGCCCACCGG
>DAOPJF010000031.1:0-13731 GCA_035399525.1 Candidatus Krumholzibacteriia bacterium
GCCGAGCAGGACCTCAACGCCATCGTCGTGCGCACCCTCGCGGTGATCGACCACCGCCTGAGGCTGGACCGGGTGCGCACCGTGCTGGACCTCGACGCCAACCTGCCGACCGTCGTGTGCGACGCCTCGCAGGTGCAGCAGATCGTCACGAACCTGGTGCTCAACGCGGCCGAGGCCGCGCCCGGCGGCAGCATCACCGTGCGCACCCGGGTCGAGCGCGGCGGGCAGGCGGTGCGCCTGCAGGTGGCCGACGACGGCGTGGGCATCGCGGCCGAGCACCTCGCCCGCATCTACGACCCCTTCTTCAGCACCAAGGAGGAGGGCAAGGGCACCGGCCTGGGGCTGGCCGTCGTGTACGGCGCGGTGAAGGCGCACGGCGGGCAGGTCGAGGTCGACAGCACCCCCGGCGAGGGCACGACCTTCACCGTGACCCTGCCGTTGAACGACGGGCCGGGCACCCGCAGCGACGAGGCGTGCCGCGGCAGCGGCGCGACGGAGGTCCGCTGATGGACGGCAACTGGCGGATCCTGGTGGCCGACGACGAGCCGGCGATGCGCGAGTCGCTCGCCGCCTGGCTGCGCGAGGACGGCTACACGGTGGCGACGGCGGCCTCGGGCCGGCAGGCCCTCGAGATGACGGCCGCCGAGCCCTACGACATCCACTTCATCGACCTGAAGATGCCGCCCGGCCCCGGCGGCCTGGAGGTGCTGGCCGGCGTCCGGCGCATGCAGCCGGACGCGACGGTGGTCATCATCACGGCCTACGCGACGGTCGACACGGCGGTCGCGGCGATCCGCGACGGCGCCGCCGACTACATGGTCAAGCCCTGCAACCCCGAGGACGTGTCGCGCTTCGTCGAGCGCACCCTGCACGTCAAGCGGCTCGAGCGCGAGAACGAGAACCTGCGGCGCCGCCTCGGCCGCCTGTACTCGCTGGGCGACATCGTCTCGAAGAACCCGCGCATGCACGCCATCTTCGACCTCGTGCGCGACGTGGCGGGCCAGCGCAGCACGGTGCTCATCGAGGGGGCCAGTGGCACGGGCAAGGAGCTGGTCGCCCGGGCGTTGCACCGCGAGGGCGGGCGCTCGGGGCTGCCGTTCGTCGGCGTCTCGTGCGCGGCGCTGGCCGAGACCCTGCTCGAGTCCGAGCTGTTCGGCCACGAGCGCGGCGCGTTCACCGGCGCGATGGCGCGGCGGGCGGGCAAGTTCGAGCTCGCGGGCGCCGGGACCATCTTCCTGGACGAGATCGGCGACATCCCGCCGAAGCTGCAGCTGGACCTGCTGAGGGTGCTGCAGGAACGCTCGTTCACGCGCCTGGGCGGCACGACCGAACTGCCCATGGAGGCGCGCATCGTCGCGGCGACCAACCGCGACCTGCGCGGGGCGGTGGCCGCGGGCGCGTTCCGCGAGGACCTGTTCTACCGCCTGAACGTCATCAACATCCGGCTGCCGTCGCTGGCCGAGCGGTGCGAGGACATCCCGCTGCTGGCCGCCCACTTCGCCCGGCGCCTGGCGGTCGAGACGGGGCGCCCGGTGACGGGCGTGGCGCGGGACGCGCTGAAGCTGCTGATGGCCCACGACTGGCCGGGCAACGTGCGCGAACTCGAGAACGCCGTCGAGCGCGCGGTGGTCACGTCGCGGGGCGGCGAGCTGGCGGCCGCGGACTTCGACTTCCTGGCGGCGTCGCCGCGGGCCGCGGGCTGGGACGTGCCCGCGGGCGTGCCGCTGTCCGAGCTCGAGCGCCGCGCCGTCGAAGCCGCGCTCAGGCGCACCGGCGGCAACATCAGCGATGCCGCGGGCATGCTGGGCGTCGACCGGTCGACGGTGTACGCCAAGATCCGCAAGTACGGCATTCCCCATTAGTGTGGGACATCGCGACGGCGTGTGGGGATTCCCCGCACGCGCGGGGGCGGCGGGCCGGTCGCGCGGCGGTCGGCGCGCGGGCAACGTCTTGCGGTCGTGTGACTTGCGATGAAGTCGACTCCGTGGCAGGCCTCATGCAGTGGTCGGGGCGGTGGAGGGCAGCACAGCCAGCGATCCGCACAGTCCCGAGGAGCCGACCATGGACCCGACGACCTTCGATCTCGAGGAATTCCTCTTCGCCGCGCGCTACCACATCATCGGAGCCCTGATGTTCCTGGTCTTCGTCGGGGCGTTCGCCTGGGAGGCGCTGCGCGAGGCCCGCGACGCGGTGCGCCGCCGCCGTGACGAGCTCGGGCACCAGGGCTCCGGTCTGCCGGTCCGCGACGCGCGTCCCGCGCGGCGGATCGACCATGGCAAGCCGATCGAGGTGCTGCACTCCTGACTGGCAGGTCGGGACGACCTCAGGGACCGGGGCGGCCGTCATCCTCCGGGGCGGCCGCCTCGGCCGTGCGTCCGGGCCACAGCGACTGCAGCCACCGCGCGCCGCTGGTGGTCGACATCAGGATCGCCACCAGGCAGCCCACCAGGACCACCGCCGAGACCAGCGTGATGTAGATCGTGAAGAACATCGCAACTCCCGCCG
Source organism: Candidatus Krumholzibacteriia bacterium (assembly GCA_035399525.1). GTDB lineage: Bacteria > Krumholzibacteriota > Krumholzibacteriia > LZORAL124-64-63 > LZORAL124-64-63 > JACZKN01. The sequence continues at coordinate 2,506 of DAOPJF010000031.1, forward strand.
GGTCTGGTCCAAGGCTTGCCCTTCCATCGGGTCACGGTGGGCCGGTGGTTCGGCCCGCGCCAACGGAAGGACCAGGCCCGATGCCGACCTGTATTCTCGTAGCAGAACCGGAACCCCATGTCCGGCGCGTACTTAGATTTATCCTGGAGGCCGCCGGCCACGAGGTCCTGGCCGTCGACAGCGGCGAGGAGGCCTGGCTGCGGCTGGCCAGTTTCCAGCCCGACCTGGTGCTGGCCGGTGCAAGCCTGCCCGGCCTGGACGGGGTGACCCTGCTGCAGTCCATGCGCTCGCGGCCCGAGTTCACCGGCGTGCCCGTCATCATCCTGACCGCCGAGACCCAGGCCCAGTCCCGGGCCCGGGCGTTGTCGTTCGGCGCCAACGACGTGCTGGTCAAGCCCTTCGACCACGAGGAGCTGGTGTTGCGCGTGGCGGCGGTCCTGGCCCGGACCCAGTTCCAGCGGCGCACCATCGCGCTGGCGCACGCCGCGCCCGCGCAGGACGCCGCGACGGCCAGGGCCCTCGAGCCGGCCTGCAGCTGACCGCCGTCCCGAGGGCCCCACGTTAAGTCCATCCGCGGCGCGCCACCAGCGCGCCGCACGCCGTCAACGCCGCGTGCGGCTCATCTCCTGCACCAGGTACCCCGCGTCGTACAGCTTGTCCAGGGCCTGGGCGATGGCCGCCGCGTGCACGGCCACGCAGCGGTTGGACGCCTCGTCGTACACGAAGCGGCCCACCAGGCTCTCGATGTTCCCGTCGAACACCAGGCCCACCAGGCGACCCTTGCGGTCGACCACCGGCGAGCCCGAGTTGCCGCCGATGATGTCGCAGGTGCTCACGAAGTCCAGCGGCTGCGCGAGGTCGAGCGCGTCCTTCCGCTCCATCCACCGCGAGGGCGGCAGGAAGGGATCCTGCAGGCCGAAGCCGTAGGCGCGGTCGTACAGGCCGTAGAACGTGGTCATGGCCGGCGCGCGGGTGCCGTTCATGGGGTAGCCCTCGACCAGGCCGTAGGACAGGCGCAGCGTGCCGGTGGCGTCGGGATAGGTGGTCTTGCCGTAGACGGCGAAGCGCGCCGCGCCCAGCATCTCGCCGGCGGCGGCCTTCACGCCCTTGACGTTGGCCTCTTCCCAGTCGTGCTGCTCGCGCATGATGGGCGCCAGCCCGCGGGCCAGCACCACCAGGGGATCGGTGCTCGCGGCCACGGCCTCGGGCCCGCCCTCGACCAGCGCGCGGCGGGCCGCCGGGTCGGCCAGCTTCGTGCCGGCGATCAGCTCGTGGGCCCGGGCCTCGGGCGTGCCGCCGGCCAGGCACAGCTGCACGAACGCGTCGTCGGGGCCGAGGTGGTCGAGCGCGCGCTGCAGCGTGCGCGCCAGCAGGAACTCCTCGAGCTCGGGGTACACCGGCGCCGGCGAGTACAGCCGGAACATGCGGCGGCGCAGCTGGGCGTCGTGGCAGCCGTCCATGCGCTCGCTGTCGGGCTTCTGCGTCTCCTCGACGGTCTGCACCAGCGACAGGGCCGTGCCCGCCAGGCCGAAGCGGCCGAAGGTGCGGCCCTCGGTCTCGGCGCGGCGCGCGGCCGCGGCGGCCTCGGCCTCCTCGGCCAGGCCCCAGGCCCGGCCGTAGCGCACCTGCAGGGCGGCGTCGGCGGCCACCCTGGCGCGGAAGTCATCCTCGTCCTGCTGCTTCTTGGCCCACACGGCCGGATCGAGCAGGCCCTTGTACTCGCCCTCGCCGGCCTTGCGGCCGTTGTTCAGGCCCATGAGCATGCCGCCGACCTGGCGCGCCTGCTCGGGACCGCGGGCGGCGTACTCCTGCAGGCCCGCCAGGGCGTCCTTCAGGTACTCGCTGCGCCGGGGATAGCCCTCGTCGCGCAGGGCGGCCAGCTCGGCCATGGTGAACAGGCGGTCGGTCGAGCCGGGATGCCCGGCCACGAACACCAGGTCGCCGTCGCGCCCGCCCGCGGGGTCGAGCGTCAGCCACGCCGGGCTCTTCGCCGGCTTGCCGTCCTCGTAGGCGCGGAACAGGGCCATGTCCAGGTCGTGGCGCGGGTAGGTGAAGTTGTCGTCGTCGCCCCCGAAGTAGGCCATGGCCGACTCGGGCGCGAACACCAGCCGCACGTCGGTCCAGGTGCGGTAGCGGTACAGCCAGTACTCGCCGCCGTGGTACAGGGTGACCACGTCCGAGCGCAGGCCCGTCGCGTCGTGGCTCTCCTTCTCGATGGCGGCGATCACGGCGCTGCGGGCCTCCTGGGCCCGGGCCTCGTCCAGGTCGGCGGTGATGGCGCCGAGCACGCGCGCGGTCACGTCCTCGTAGGAATCGAGCACGGCGATCTCGAGGTCGGGGCAGGGCAGCTCGTCGGCCCGGGTCTTCGCCACGAAGCCGTCGCGCACGTAGTCGGCGTCGGCCGACGACAGCTTCTGCTGCTGGCCGCGCGCCACGTGGGCGTTGGTCAGGATCAGCCCGTCGGGGCTGACGAACGAGCCCGAACCGCCGCCCAGCTTCACCGCCGACAGCCGCAGGTGGTCGAGCCACTCCTGCGTCGGCGTGAAGTCATGGCGCGCGGCGAGCTGCGAGGTCGGCGGGTTGTCGAAGGTCCACATGCCCTCGTCGGCGCGCGGGGCGCCGGCGGCCATCAGCACGAGGATCGCGGACAGCATCAGAAGGAGGCGTGCACGGGTCATGATCGGCTCCGGGGCCAGGGTCGCGGCGCCGGTCCGCTCCGCTCCCCAGCGACGGCCGCGCGCCGCCGGGCATCATGGTCCACGGCAGGGCGCAGGGCAAGGGCGGGCGTGGGGCGGGGCGCTCCCGTCGCCGCGACGGCGCCCTGCCGCGCGGGTCGGAATGGCGATTGAAGGTGGCTTGCCGGCTCTGGTAAGATCGTGCGGGGCCTGATCTCCGGGCCCGCCGGGCTCCCGCGTCCTCCCCCCACGACCGGGCTCCCGCCATGGTCGGTCTCCCCCTGGGCCGGTCGACTGATGTTGATGTCCGTGCAGGCCCCATGGTCGCAGGCGTTCCGTATCCAAGGGAGCGGACGTCCTCCCATGTGCGCTCCTGGCGGGCATTGGAGGGGGACGCTCTGTTCCGTATCGTTGCCTACGGGGAGGGGCTGGGCATGCCCGTATCCATGCCCAGGCGGGAGATGACATGGTCGATCCGAATCGAATCACGGCGCGTCTCGGCATCCTGGCTTGTCTCTTCGTGACGTTGGCCGGCTGCGACTCGACACCGACGGGTCCCTCCGGCCTGGAGGATTTCGGCGTCGAGCCGGCAGTCGTGATCGCCGGGAGTGCGGGCTACGTTCCCGCGGGCCCGGTCTCCGTCTCCCTGACCGCCGTGGGCGCCGATTCGTGCGCCGTCTGGAACGTCACGCCGGACGGCATCGCCGACCGCGCCACGCCGCCGCTCGTCGACGGCCGGGCGACCCTGCCCGCCTGGGCGCTCGCCCCGGGCGAAGGGCCGCAGGTCGTGCAGGCCATGTTCTGGGGCCACGGCGGGGCCGCTTCCGCAGTCGTCAGCGATACGATCATCGTCGACGCGACGCCTCCCGTGCCGGCCGGCGTGATCTTCCCGGCCGATCCCGACGATCCGGTCAACACGACGGTGAAGCTGCAGTGGCAGCCGTTCACGGACTCGTGGTGTGACGCGTCGGCACTCGTCTATCGCGTTGAAGCGGTTGCCGGCGGCCAGACCTGGTCGACGGGCTTCGACGGGGACCGGCATGCCGTGCTCGATGGCCTGCCGCGAGAGACCCAGGTCGAGTGGCAGGTCGTGTGCCGGGATCCAGCCGGCAACGAGTCGACGGCCGCGTTCGCTCCGTTCGTCACGTGGAGCGTCGTCCTGCCCGATTTCGTGGCGATTCCGGCAGGCACGTTCACCATGGGCAGCCCGCTCACAGAACCGGGGCGATCGGAGAACGAGGTCCTCCACGATGTCGAACTGACGCGCGGGTATTCCATGGCCAGCACGCAGCTGACCTACGGGGCGATCCCACCGTTGTTCCAGTGGGCCTTCGACCATGGGCTCATTGCCTCGGACCAGGTAGGCGTGCGCGATGCGATCGACGGCAGTGCGGCGATCCTGTGGCGCTGGGAGGTGTCTTTAGTCCTCTTTGATGGAGCAACCTTTTCGCTGGATCCACGGATCAGTGCAGGAGCGCTCGTGTCCGGCCTGAGCTGGTACGGAGCCGCTGCACTGACCGACTGGCTCAACGCCGCGAGCGGGTTCGCGCAGGTCCACGACCGGACGAACGGATGGCAATCCTACGGTGATGTCTATGCTGTCGAGGGCTACCGACTACCGACGGAGGCAGAATGGGAGTACGCGTGCCGTGCGGGTACGCAGACGGCCTTCTGGAACGGCGAGCTCGAGGGCGCCTGTTGCACCAACGATCCAGGTTGCTGCTGCGAGAGCCCGACCCTGGCTGCGATCGGGTACTACTGTGCCAACGCCTCCGGGTTCGGGTTCCCGGCCCAAAAGCCGGCAAACCCTTGGGGACTGTACGATATGCACGGTGGCTACGCGGACTTCTGCTATGACACCTACTCGAGCGAGTATCCGGCCGGAGCCGCCGTCGACCCGGTGGTGTTTGACGGCTCGGGTGCGAATATCACGCGCGGAGCCGACAATTGGGTGGGTGCGGTCCTTGCCCAGGGCTGCCGCGCAGCCCGACGGGGCGAAATCGGAGCGTACATGACGCATCTTGCCGGAGCGCGCCTTGTCCGGTCGGGCCTGCCGCAGGCGCGGTTCCGCTGACCGTCGGCGCGCCTTGTCATGGCTGTTGCGCTTCCATCGATCCCGCAGTGCGGCTGTGGTCCGGCCCGGTACCCGTCGGCCGCCGCACCCGCTCCCTGCCCTCCTAGAACCGGTACATGATCAGGTCATGCACCGCCTCGGGCGGCACCACGTCGCCCTGGCGGCCGCCGAAGGTGTTGCGGCGGGCCTGCACGGCGCCCCGCACGAGGGCGGCGCGGCCGCCGTCCAGGAAGTAGAGCTTGTCCTGCATGGGGTCGCCGGGGCAGACCACCGCCGCGCGCCGCACGTAGACGCCTTCCCGGTCGTACACGTCCCAGGTGGCCATGGCGCCGCCGTCGCGCTCCTGGCGACCGCGGCTGGTCAGCACCCAGGTCTCGCCGCCGGGCACGGCGTGCAGTTCGACCACCACCGGGTCGTTGTCCTCGACCGTCACGTCCACGCGGATGCGCTGGCCGTCGGCGATCACCGTCACCGAGTCGCGGATCTCCTGCTTGCGCTCCTCGCTGCGGCGCGCGCCCTGCAGGTCGCGGCCGAAGGTGCGCAGCACCGTGCCGTCGGGCGCGTACACCGTGATGAGGCAGGCGTTGCGCTCGGTCGCGGCGATCACGTTGCCGTCGGCGTCGATGTCCCACAGCTCGTGGCTGGGGAAGTAGTTGTTCTTCTCGATCCAGCCGTCGCGGGCCAGGTTGGTCGAGGTCGAGCGCCGCACGTAGTCGTTCAGCGGATGGCCGTCGGCGTCGGCGCGCAGCAGGTACTGGGTGCGCAGCATGCCGCCGTCGTCCTGGGGCGTGTTCAGCACGCCGTTGATGACCAGGTTGCCGCCGCGGCAGCGCACGCGCCGGATGTTGGCCAGCGCATTGCCCTCGCCCAGGCTGCCCGGCGGGATGATGGTCGCCATGGGCGTGCCGTCCGGCGCGATGCGCACGATGCGCCCATTCAGGTACTGGGCCAGGCCCAGGCTGCCGTCGGGGAAGAAGACCATGCTCTCGGGGCGGCGCGTCTCGCCGGGGCCTTCGCCCTCGCGGCTGACCGTGCGCAGCAGCTGGCCATCGGCATCGAACACGAACACCTGCGACAGCTGCTGGTCCATGACCCAGGTGTTGCCGTCGGGTCCGGCCAGCACCGCGTTCACGGCGCCGAAGATGAGGTCGTCGTCCTCCTGGCCGCGCTGCCACAGCTGCTGCAGCGTCACGGTCTGCGTGCCGTCGCGCGGCGTGTCGCCGTTCTGCACGTGGGGCGGGGCGGCGGCCGCGGACAGGGCCAGCGTCATCACGAGGGCGGCGATCGCGAACCGGCTCATCACGAACCTCCAGGCTGGGATATGGGGGCGGGCGGCCCATGGGGACCGCCCGCCATTCTACGGCATCGCCGCGCCCGGGTTGCCTCGGCGCTCTACTCCGGCTTCACCAGGCCCAGGTCGGGCGCGAGGTCGGCCGCCGGCATGGGGCCGTCCCAGGCGGCGCCGGGCGCCAGGTAGTGGTCGAACCAGGCCAGCGTGCGGTACAGCGCATCGCTGCGGCCGAAGCGCCGCGCGTTGCCGTGGCCCTCGCCGGGATAGTAGACCAGGCGCACCGACGGGTGCCCCGCCATCTTCAGGGCGCGGTACAGCTCCTGGCTCTGGCTCGGGTGCACGCGCGGGTCGCTGTCGCCGTGCAGGATCAGCAGCGGCGTGCGGCAGTGGTCGGCCCAGCGGACGGGGCTGCGCTCGCGCATCAGGTCCCAGCTGTCACGGACCGGCGCGCCCATGTGCACGTACTCGTCCTCGTAGGGGATGTCCGTCAGGAAGCGCTTGCTCACCAGGTCGCTGATGCCCACGAAGCTGACGCCGGCCTTGAAGCGCTCGCTGTAGCGCGTGCACAGCCAGTTGGTGGCGTAGCCGCCGTACGAGCCGCCCATCACGCCCACGCGCGCCGGGTCGGCGACGCCGTCCTTCACCAGCGCGTCGACGCCGTCGACGATGTCGTCGAACTCGGGGCCAGCCGGATCGCCATAGGCCAGCGCGGCGAAGGCCACGCCGCGGCCCGTGCTGCCGCGGTAGTTGGGGAAGAACACCGCGTAGCCGCGGCCGCACATGACCTGGCCGGGGCTGGCGTAGCGGCTCAGCCAGCCGTTGCTCTCCTGGGCCTCGGGGCCGCCGTGCACGTCCACCACCAGCGGCGCGGGCCGGCCGTCCCAGCCCACGGGCAGCATCAGGATGCCCTCGAGCTCCAGGCCGTCGCGCGCCGTCCAGCGCACCACCTTCTGCTCGCCCAGGGCGACGCCCTCGAGCGCGGGGTTCAGGTGCGTCAGGCGCACGGCCTGCTTGCCGTCCCAGGCGTAGAGCTCGCGGGGCGTCGTCCCGTTGTGGCCCACCAGCAGCAGCGTGCGCTGGCCGGTGCGTCCCTCGGGCATGCCGAACACCAGGCCCAGGGCGCCGCCGTCGAGCACCCGGCGCCACTTGGGGCTGCCGCCGCCCACGGCCACGACGTACGCGGTGGAGGTCACGCCCTCGTCGGCCTGCACCAGCAGCGTCTTGGCGTCGCGCCACGCCACGTGCCGGATGTGGCCGGCGAAGTCGGCGGGCGTCAGGTTCACCGGGTGCGTGCCGTCGGCGTCCGCCAGGTACAGGCTGCTGACCGCATGGTCGCTGCGCGAGGCGGCGGCGGTCCAGGCCAGGCGCTTCCCGTCGGGGCTGAGCGTGTAGTCGCCCAGCTTGCCCGGGGCGTCGACCACCAGCGCGTGCGTGCCCGTGGCCAGGTCCAGGCGGTAGACGTCCTGGAACATGTATTGCTGGTCCACGCTGTTCTCGAGGCTGGCCCCGAACAGCAGCTGCCTGCCGTCGGCACAGGCGTCCAGGCCCCACACCGCCAGCCCGGTCACCAGCGCGTCGCCGGCCGCGGGCTCGGCGCCCGGGGCGAACGCCGTGCGGCGCAGCGTGCGGGCGCGACGGTCCTCCTCGAACACGCGGGGCAGCTGGCCCTTCTCCTTCAGGGTCTTCTCGGCAGCGGGGGCCTCGTCGGTGTCGACGTAGAAGATGGCCTTGCCGTCGGCTCTCCACGCCCAGGCGGCCACGCCCGTGGGGCTGGCGGTGGCGGGCGAGGCCTCGCCGCCGTCGACCGGGATGGTCCACACCTGCGTCTTGGCGCCCTTGCCGCGGCTGAGCGTGAAGCCGATGACGCGGCCGTCGGGCGAGAAGCGCGGCTGGCCCACCGACACCTCGCCGGTGACGAAGGGCCGCGGCTCGCCGCCCGCCGTGGGCACGACGTACAGGCGCTGCCAGGCGCCGCCGGCCTCGTCGTCGAGGCTGCGGTTCTGCGCCACGGTGTAGGCGGCCAGCGTGCCGTCGGGCGAGAGGTCGGCGCTGCGGACCTGGACGAGGTCCAGCAGCACGTCGGGCGAAAGCGGTGCGGCCGCGGCGGCGGCCGCGGCGCAGGCGAGGCCGAGCACGATCGTCAAGCGTCGCATGGGCAATCTCCGGGGAGCGCGGGTGGTCAGGGACGGCGAGCCGGGAATATAGCACGATTCCGCGGGGCCGCGCAGCGGCCGCAGTCCTTGGTCCGGCCGCCCCGGCGTGCTACCATGCCGCCTTCACCCGCGACCAGGAGCCCTCCATGGCTATCGACCCGACGCTGCTGGACATTCTCAGGCACGACGACCCGGCCTACCGCCCGCTGGTGGACTACGGCGCCTGGCGCGTGGCGGTGCTCAACTTCTGCGACGAGCTGCGGCCGGGGAACCTGCTGCGCATGCAGCGCCACGACGAGACCGACGAGGTGTTCGTGCTGCTGGCAGGCCGCTGCATCCTGTTCGTGGGCGACGGGCGCGGTCCCGACGATGCCGGCGCGGTGCACGCCGCCGACCTCGAGCCCGGCACCGTCTACAACGTGAAGCGCGGCGTGTGGCACACCCACGCCCTGAGCGAGGACGCCTCGGTGCTGGTGGTGGAGAACCGCGACACGACCTACGACAACTCGCCCTTCTGCGACCTCGCGCCGGCGCAGCGCGCCGCGCTGATGGCGCACGTGGCGCGCCTCTGGACCTAGTCGTCCCTTCCCGTCAGGTAGTCGCCCAGCCGGCCGCGGCTGTGCTCGGCCTCGTGGCAGTCGACGCAGAGGTTCTCCCAGTTCGAGCCGTCGGCGGGGTTGTTCTTGTCGTTGCCGTCGATGTGGTGGACCGTCAGCTGGTGCCGGTTGGCCCAGGTGAACTCGCGCGCGCACTTGGCGCAGATCAGGCCGTGCAGCGCCAGCGAGCGCTCGCGGTAGTTCACGTCGGGCGCGCCCATGCGCCTGAGTTCCTTCACGCCCTTGGCGATCTCGTCGCGCGAGGGCACGTGGTCGGGCTTCGGCCTGCCGGCCTTGCGGTTCCAGGGATTGCGGGGCGACACGGCGGCACCTCCGGATGAAGCAGGGGCCGGCCCCGGGCGGGACCGGCCCCCATGGTCGCACACGGCGCCCGTCAGCGATACAGGCTCTTGACCGAGCCCCAGGCCCGGTCCTCGGTGTCGTCGCCGCAGTTGAAGAAGAAGAGCGGCGCTTCGAAATCCCCGCTCGCCGGGAACGCGGGGTTCAGGCGGAACGCGTCGTCGGCGTCCGTGATGGCCAGGCTCCCGGGAATCGACTGCACGTTGGGCGGGAACACCGGGGCCAGGTACACGAGGTCGCAGTACGAGTAGGCGGCCCACATCACCTGCAGGTGCAGCAGCGTGGTGGCCCACCCGGTGACGGCGATGTTGCAGCCGACCAGGAAGTTCGGCGGCGTCAGGAAGTTGACGGCGTTCGCGCCGGCGGGGTATTCCGCCGACAGCAGGAACAGGTTCTCCGTCATCTCGAGGCGGAACTCGAAGCCGCCGACATGCGCGATCGGCGCGAAACCCGGCTCGCCGCCGGGCGAGTAATTGACCGCATCGGTCAGCACGACGTAGAGGTCGACGACGCCCGGCATCCCGAAGTAGGTCGTGTAGCCCCAGGCCGAGCCCGGCTGGATGTCCGGCTGCACGTAGACACCGATGGCGTTCGGGTAGTCGAGGCCGGTCTGCGCCGCCGTGGGGGTCGCGAGGCTGCAGGCCGCGACGATGGCGATCACCAGGATTCTCATGCGTTTTCCCCCTCGTGTCGGGTTCGGCGAGGTGCGCCGCCGACCGCCTGGGGCCGGGCCGCTGATCACGCATGATCATAGCCCGAAACGAACCGCGGCGGGACGCCCGAGCGCCCCGCTGCTGCAATACATTGTCTGGCAATCGTTTGCGGTGGGTGGCCGCCGCGTCGGCCCCGCCCCCGCAGGGCTCAGACCCAGTCCTCGGCCAGCACCTCGCCGCGCACGCCCACCAGCACCTTCTTGATGGGGACCTTGCGGCCCGAGCGCGCCACCGCCTCCTGCGCCAGGCGCAGCAGGCCGCCGCAGCAGGGCACCTCCATCAGCGCCACGGTCAGGGTGTTGATGCGGGCTTGGGTGATCATGGCGATCAGCTTCTCCAGGTACACCTCCTGCCCGTGGTCGAGCTTGGGACAGGCCACGGCCAGCGAGCGGCCCGACAGCAGTCGCGTGTGGAAGTCGCCCATGGCGAACGACACGCAGTCGGCGGCCAGCAGCACGTCGGCGCCCTGGAAGTAGGGGGCCACCGGCGAGACCAGGTGCAGCTGCACCGGCCACTGGCGCAGGGCCGACGCGCCGGCCGCGGCCGCGGCGGCGCCGATGGTGCCCAGCGTCTGCGGCGGCGTGGCCACCGGCGCGTTCACCTGCGGCGCGAACGACATGGTGCGCGAGCCCGGGCAGCCCATGCCCATGCCGTGGCTGCCGAGAGCGCCGTTGTTCTTGGTGATGGGATTGTGGGCCGGCCCGTCGATGGTGGACAGGTGCTGCTCGACCGCGCTCTCGTCGAACTCGTCGGCCTCGCGCTCCTCGACCGTGATGGCGCCCTGCGGGCACTCGCCCAGGCACGCGCCCAGGCCGTCGCACAGGTTGTCCGCCAGCAGGCGCGCCTTGCCGCCGATGATCTGGATGGCGCCCTCGGCGCACGAGGGCACGCAGTCCCCGCACCCGTCGCAGAGGTCCTCGTCGATGTGCACGATCTTCCGCACGGCCATGGCCCGCATCCTCCGGTTGTCGTACCAGCGCACGCCGGGGCAGGGCGCCCCGATGGGGAGAACGATACTCCGGTATAAATAGGATGTCAAGGTCCACTTAGGTTGTGGCTTGGAGATTGTGTTCCGCAGACGTGAGGCGTTGTCCTGCAACGAATTGATCGATAGTGCCCGGATCCTGCGCAAATGCCATAAGCAACAATGACCTGCCGGAACCGGACACATTCTCGAAGCCACAACCTATCAGTTGCGGCTCTCGGCCCGTCCGTCGGTCACGGTCGGCCGGACCGCCTCGAGGTCGTCGAACCAGAACGCCCCCTCGTCCCGACGGCACACGACGATCCGGCTCTCGAACTCAGGGTCACGGGCCCGGTGCCAGCGGCAGGTGATGTGGTGCCGGTCCACCCCGACGATCTCG
>DAOPJF010000032.1:0-13608 GCA_035399525.1 Candidatus Krumholzibacteriia bacterium
CGAGGGCGCCGCTGATGGTCTCGGCCTCCAGCTTGCGGCAGGCGCCCTTGACCGTGACCTCGCCGCTGACGGAGGACAACTCGAGCTCGCCCTCGACGCCGTCCACGGTCACCGGCGCGCTGACGCACTCGACCTCGAGCCCCGAGTCGCGGGGCACCATGACCACCAGCTCGGCGCCCTCGTCGATGCTCTTGATCTTCTTGGGGTAGACGACCTTGATGATGGTGCGGCGTCCGCTGTCCTTCACCTCGAGATCCTCCACCTCCTTGCCCAGGGTGCCGGTGATGCGGACCTCGGCCTTGTCCCAGCCCTCGATGCGCACCGAGCCGGCGATGTTCTCGATGGTGACCAGGCCGTCCTTGTCGGCCTTCACCGTGCGGTCGACGTCGCGCGCGGCCGCGGCGGCCGAGGTCGCCAGCAGCAGGGCCGCGGCCAGGAGTCCGGTTCCTTTCATCAGTGCTCGCTTCATGGTCATTCCTTTCTGTCAGCCTATGCCGGGTTCATGGGTCGGGAATCGTTGCAGCAGCGCGCCCCGGGTCCGGTGGACCATCAGGACCAGCCGCGCGAGGCTCAGGTTGTCCGGGTCGGCGGCCAGGGCCGCCTCCAGATCGCCGAGGGCCTGGTCCACGGTGTCCAGGCCGGGGCGGGCCGCGGAGGCGACAAGGCCCGGTTCCGGGGCCGCCGGTCCCTCGGGACGGGGCAGCGTCACCAGCAGGCCGACCAGCAGGGCCGCCGCGGCCGCCGCGGACCACCAGGTCCGCAACGGCCGGCGCCTGCCCAGGCCCTCGCGCCGGCTGATCGCCGCATCGATGGCCGGCCAAAGGTCACGCTCCGGCGGCACGCCCTCGTCGCGCAGGCGCCGGGCGAGCGGCTCGAGGACGGGATCGCGGTCATCCATGATGGGCTCTCTCCCTCGGTTCGGTGAGCTTCAGGCGCAGCAGGCGCCGCGCCCGGTGCAGGTGGGCCTTGACCGTGCCCACGGCCACGCCCAGCAGGTCGGCGATCTCGGGGTGGGTGTACCCCTCGAGATCGTGCAGCACGTAGACGGTGCGCGCCCCCTGGGGCAGCTGGGCCACGGCCCGCTCGAGATCGACCGCCAGCAGCAGGGGGATGACCCCGCCGGGGGCCGGGCCGGTCGTCCCGCCCGGTTCGTCCTCGGCGCCCAGCCGCTCCAGCAGCTGGGCCCCCCGCCGCCGGCTGCGGAAGCGGTCGCGCCAGATGTTCACGGCCATGCGGGCCAGCCACCCGGGCAGGCTGCCCCGCCCCTGGAAGCCGGCCAGGTTGAACCAGGCCCGGACGAACGTGTCCTGGACCAGCCCCTCGGCCTCACCCCGGTCGCCGCACAGGCGCAGGGCCAGGCCATGGATGCGGGCGGCGTGGCGCCGGTAGATGCGCTCGAAGGCCAGGCGGTCGCCGGCGACCGCCCGCTCGCACAGGGCGAGATCCTCGGCGTGCTCGGCGGCGGCGGGGTCGGCCGGTCGGTGCTGGCGGGCATCCACGGTCAGTGACGGCTCCCTGCGGTGGCGGTCCTTGGAGATCGCGTTATCATTACGACGTTCGGCGGGCCGCAAGGGTTTAGACGGCAACGGACGTTTTCGGTGGTGCACGCCGATCGTGCTTGACATTCGGAATCATTACTATTTGTATTGCCCCTGAAGCCGCCAAGCGGCAGACGCCCCGACCAGACGAGGTCCACCGCCGTGAGCCAGACCAAGCGCCGCCGCCACACGCCCCAGCGCCAGGTGATCCTCGAGGAGCTGTGCGGGCTGCACACGCACCCGACGGCCGCGGAACTTTACGCCCTGGTGCGCCGGCGGTTGCCCCGCATCAGCCTGGGCACGGTGTACCGCAACCTCGAGGTGCTGTGCGAAGACGGCCTGGCGCGGCGCATGACCTCGGGCTCGGCCGACGCCCGCTACGACGGGCGGATGGACCGCCACGACCACGTGCGCTGCACGGGGTGCGGCGCCCTGCGCGACATCGCCCCGATCGCCGTCCAGATGCCTGCCGGGCCGGCCACGCCGCCCGACGGCTTCCGCATCGACGGCTGGCATCTCGAGTTCCACGGCCTGTGCCCGGGCTGCCGGGAGCACGGTTCCGTCACATTGACCTGATTCCGCCCTCACGGTCGGTGAACGTTTCGCGGCCCCCGCGCCGCACCCGAGTGTCCTTCACAGAGCGGCCCCTGCCGCAGAACCGCAAGCAAGGAGAGATGACAATGGAGAACATGGACTTCGACTTCGTGCCCGTGCCGCTGGTCTCGACCGACGCCCCGGACTTCACCGCCACCGCCGTGATGCCGGACAACAGCTTCAAGAAGGACTTCTCGCTGAGCGACTACCGCGGCAAGTACGTCGTGCTGTTCTTCTACCCCCTCGACTTCACCTTCGTCTGCCCGAGCGAGATCATCGCCTTCGACAAGCAGCTGGCCGAGTTCGAGGAGCGCCACGTGCAGGTCATCGGCGTGTCGACCGACAGCCACTTCAGCCACTGGGCCTGGAAGAACACCCCGGTCGAGAACGGCGGCATCGGCAACATCAAGTACCCGCTGGTGGCGGACTTCGACAAGACCATCAGCCAGGACTACGGCCTGCTGCTGGAGGGCGGCATGGCCCTGCGCGGCACCTTCCTGATCGACAAGGACGGCATCATCCAGCACGCCACGGTGAACAACCTGGGCCTGGGCCGCAACATCGACGAGACGCTGCGCCTGGTGGACGCCCTGCAGCACCTCGAGAAGCACGGCGAGGTCTGCCCGGCCAACTGGAGCAAGGGCAAGGAAGCCATGAAGCCCACCGCCGAGGGCGTGGCCAGCTACCTGAAGAAGAACGCCTAGGTCCGCGTTCGCTTCGGCACGGGGCCCGCTCCCTCGGGGGCGGGCCCTTTCTCGTTTCGGGCTTCGGGTGTAGACTGCCGGGCACGCGAAGAGAGGTCGTTCATGGCGCACGTGCTGATCGCCGGGGCCGGATACGTGGGGATCGAGCTCGCCGGCATCCTGCGGGCGGCAGGCCACCGCGTCACCGGCCTGCGCCGCACCCCGCCGGTGGCCGACCACGGCATCGCCTGGATCGCCGCCGACGTGGCGCAGCCGGATACGTTGGCGGCGCTGCCGCACGACATCGATGCGGTCGTGTGCGCCATGGCCCCGGCCGGCCATCGCGAGGCCGACTACCGCGCCGTGTACGTCGACGGCCCGGCCAACCTGCTGGCCGCCCTCGGTCCCCGCCGCGACCGCGGCGTGCTGTTGACCTCCTCGACGGGCGTCTACGGCTGCGACAACGGCGACTGGGTGGACGAGGACACGCCGCCCCAGCCGACCACGGCCACGGGGCGCGTGCTGCTCGAGGGCGAATGGAACCTCCTGAAGCTGTGCCCCGGCGCCACGGTCGTGCGCTTCAGCGGCATCTACGGCCCGGGGCGGACGCTGCTGGTGGACCGCGTGCTGGCCAGGCGACCGGTGCAGAAGGAACCGCCGGCCTACACCAACCGGATCCACCGCGACGATGCGGCCCGCGTGCTGGCCTGGCTCGTGTCGCAACAGCTGGCGGGCGCGCGGCTGCCCGAGTGCCTGGTGGCCAGCGACGACGATCCTGCGCCCATGGCCGAGGTGCTGGCCTACATCGCCGAACTGCTGGACGTCCCGCCGCCGCCGGCCGCACCGGCCGAGGCGGGCGCGTCCCGCAACAAGCGCTGCCGCAACGACCGGCTGCGCGAGCTGGGCTACACGTTCCTGTACCCCAGCTACCGCGAGGGGTACGAGGACCTGGTGGGCTAGCCTGTGGGCGAACGGGCACGCCGCGGCGTGTCCGCGGCGACACGGGGGCCGCCGGCCCGTGAAGCAAAAGGTCTTGCCGGAACGCGTTACGGCCGACGTGCCGGGGCCCGCGCCCTGCAACGAACCGGGTGGACCGACGACGAAGGGAGAATCGAGTGAGGATCATGCTGATGTTGACTGCGCTGCTGGCCGTGGCGGCCTGCGGCGGCAAACCCGCCGTGCAGGCGGCGGGCGATCCCCTGGCGGACTCGGCCTGGAGCCTGGCCACGCTGCCGGGCATCGCCTTGGCCGCGGACGTCACCGTGACGCTGCAGTTCCACGAAGGCCTCATCGGCGGCAGCGCAGGCTGCAATCGCTACTCGGCATCCTACGAGGTGCGCGGCGACTCGCTGGTCCTCGGGCCCGCGGGCGCCACCAAGATGCTGTGCCCCGAGCCGCAGATGGTCGCCGAGGATGCCTTCCTCGCCGCCTTGGCCCGGGTCCGGACGTTCCATCGCAGCGGCGACCGGCTCGAGCTGCGGCCCGATGCGGGCGAGCCCCTCGTCTTCGCCGCGGCGCCGTACCCGGCCGTCGAGCCGTAGAAAGGACAACGCCATGACGAACGCCAACCGCACCCGCGAGGCCGCCCTGCTGGCCGTCGGCCTGGTGGCCGGCCTGGCCCTGCTGGGCTGGCTGACGGGCTCGAGCCTGATCCGGTTCAAGGAGTACGAGCGCACCGTCACGGTGAAGGGCCTGGCCGAGCGCGAGGTCGCCGCCGACACCGCCATCTGGCCGGTCATGTTCACCGCGGCGAGCAACGACCTGGCCCAGGTCTACGCCGGACTGGACAAGGACACCGACAAGCTGCTGGACTACCTGAAGGCGCAGGGCTTCGCCGACGACGAGATCACCGTCGCGCCGCCGGCGGTCACCGACAAGCTGGCCCAGCAGTGGGGCGGCGGCGGCGACATCGGGCTGCGCTACACGGCCACGCGCACGGTGACCGTGTTCACGCGGCGCGTCGACGCGGTGCGCACGGCCAAGGGCGGCATGGCCGAGCTCGGCCGGCAGGGCCTGGTCATCGCCGGCAACGACTACCAGGGCCGCACCGAGTACCTGTTCTCGGGCCTGAACGACCTCAAGCCCGCGATGGTCGAGGAAGCCACGCGCAACGCCCGCGAGGTGGCGCAGAAGTTCGCCGCCGATTCGCAGAGCCGGCTCGGCAAGATCAAGAAGGCGCAGCAGGGCGTGTTCTCCATCGAGGACCGCGACCCCAACACGCCGCACATCAAGAAGGTGCGCGTGGTCTCGACGGTGGAGTACTACCTGGCCGACTGACCGGGCGCGGCATGCACCGGCATGACGTCGACGGCCGGCGCCACCAGGCGCCGGCCGTAGCATGTCGATCCGGTTCGTCGGGCGTCCTAGTCGTCCAGCTTCACGCCCAGCAGGTCGGCCAGCTCGGTGACCGTGCGGTCGAACCGCTGCAGCGCCGCGTTGATCGCGTCGGGCCGGGTCAGGTCGACGCCCGCCTTCTTCAGCAGGTCCAGCGGCGGCTCGGCGCAGCCGCCCTCGAGCATCTGCAGGTAGCCGTCGGCCGCCGGCTTGCCGTGGGCCTTCACGTTCTCGGCGATGGCGATGCCGCAGCTCAGGCCCGTCGCGTAGCTGTACACGTAGTACTTGTAGTAGAAGTGGGGAATGTAGGCCCACTCCATGCCGTCGTTCGCGTCGACGCTGAACCCGGGGCCATAGTATTTCTGCACCAGGCCGCGGTAGGTGTCGTCCAGCAGGGCCGCGGTCACCGGCGTGCCCGCCTCGACGTAGCCGTGGACCGCGCGCTCGAACTCGCTGAACAGCGTCTGGCGGTAGATGGTCTGGCGGATGCTCTCGAGCTCGGCCGCCAGCAGGCCCGCCTTCTCGTCCTTCGACGCCGCGCGCGCCACCAGCCAGTCCGACAGCAGGGCCTCGTTGCAGGTCGAGGCGATCTCGGCCAGGAACGGCACGTAGCGGTGCGTCCAGTAGGGCTGGTGCGCCATGGCCAGGCTGCTGTGGATGGCGTGGCCGTACTCGTGGGCCAGGGTCGACAGGTCGTCCAGCGAGTCCTGGTAGTTCATCTTCACGTAGGGATGGCGGCCGTACACGCTGGCGCTGAAGGCGCCGCTGTCCTTGTCGTTGCTGGGATAGACGTCGATCCAGCCGTGGCGCGGGTCGAGGCCCTCGCGCAGCTGCGCCACGTAGTCGGGGCCCAGCGCCGACAGGGCGTCGGGCAGGATCTCGATGGCCTGCGGGAAGGGCACGTCCTTCTCGGCCGCCGCGACCATGGGCACGTACAGGTCGTACAGGTGCAGGCTGTCCAGGCCCAGGGCCTTGCGGCGCAGCTCGACGTAGCGGTGCAGCGGGTCGAGGTTGGCGTTCACGGCGGCGATCAGGTTGTCGTGCACCGCGACGGGGATGTCGTCCTTGTCCAGGTACGCCGCGAGCGCGGTGTCGTAGCCGCGGGCGCGGGCGTAGGTGACGTCGAGCTCGAACTGGCCGCCGAGGGTGGCGGCGAACGCGTGCTGGAAGCGGCGCAGCGTCTCCAGGAACGCCGTCACGGCCTCGGCGCGCACCTTGCGGTCGGGCGAGGCGCGGAAGCGGCCGTAGTTCGAGAGGGTCATCTGCACCTCGCGGCCTTCGGCGTCGTGCACGACCGGCCAGGCGATGTCCGACAGCAGGGCGCCGAAGGCATCCTCGTAGCCGCTGGGGATCTCGTTCAGGTCGATCTCGGCCCAGAGGTTGTCGCCCGCCAGCTGCAGCGCGCGCTCGCCGTCGGCCGACAGGATGCGCGACGCGCGGCGGCGGAGGTTCTCGATGTAGGGCTTGTACTTCGCCACGTCCTGGTGGCGGTAGGCCTTGTCCATCGCCTTGGCGTCGAGGGCCAGGAGTTCGCCGCGGATGAACCCGCTGGCCGCGGTGACGCGGTCCATCAGGCCCAGGCTGCGCTGCTGGCGCGCCTGCAGCTCCTGGTCGGTGAGGTTCGTGTCCAGCGCGAGGTTCGTGTACTGGGCGACGCGGCTGGCGCGGTCGTGCAGCGAGAAGTACAGGTCCAGGCAGCCGGCCAGGGCCTGCGGATCCTTCAGCTTGCCCTGGTAGGCGGCCAGGCCGGGCAGCGCGGCGTCGACCGCGACGAGCTCGGCC
Organism: Candidatus Krumholzibacteriia bacterium; assembly: GCA_035399525.1. Taxonomy (GTDB): domain Bacteria; phylum Krumholzibacteriota; class Krumholzibacteriia; order LZORAL124-64-63; family LZORAL124-64-63; genus JACZKN01. Next base: position 6,932 of record DAOPJF010000032.1, read on the forward strand.
TCCCAGGCCGCGACGTCGGCGAACAGCGGGGTCAGGTCCCACTTGTAGACGTCGGGCACCTGGTCGCGCGACGCGTTGGCGTCGGGGGTGTAGGCCGGCAGATCGGCAGCCGGGGCCGCGGCCGCCGCCAGCAGCGGCAGCAGGAAGAGCAGATATGCGACGATGCGGCGGGGCATGGCGGGCCTCCTGGCGCGGTGTTCCTGTCGGGGCGATCGGTCTCCTATTGTGGCGATCCGCCGGGAACGGCGCCAGCGATATTCGCGGTCCGGATAGGTCTGGCAGGACGTGCCGGCCGGCGCTAGGATGGCGCCATGAACGACGCCGCCATGCCTCCCGAAGGGGCCGCCGCCCCCCGCCCGACACCCCGACGCCCCCTGCTGCAGGCCGCGCGCCGCATCCCGTTCACCTCGGCCCTGATCGCCACGGTGCTGGTGGTCACGGCCTCCAACGGCCTATGGGGCCACCCGCTGGGCGCGGACCAGCTGGCGCGCTGGGGGTTCGGCCTGCAGGACCTGGTGCGCGGCGACCTTTGGCGGCTGCTGAGCGCGCCGTCGCTGATCCTGCGGCCCTACATGGCCCTGACCATCTCGGCGATCCTGCTGTTCTTCGTGGGCACGGCCGAGATGGTGCTGCGCACCCGCCGTACGTTGGTGACGTTCGTGGTCTGCCATGCGGCGGGCTACATCGGCGCCATCACGCTGCTGGACTGGCTCGGACGCCTGGGCAACGAGCACGCCGCCATGCTGGCCGCCCAGCGCGACGTCGGCGCCTCCAACGGCGCCTTCGGCGCCGCCGGCGCGCTGGTGATCTTCCTGCCCCGCTCGTTCCGCACCACGGGCCTGCTGGTGTTCCCGGCGTACCTGCTGGGCGCCATCGTGGTCGAGAACCAGCTGTGGGACGTGCAGCACACCATCGCCTTCGCGGTCGGGGCCCTGCTGGGCCTGTGGTTCCGGCGCCGCGACGAATCCGATCGGCCCGGCCTGCCGCCCTCGGTCACGGTGCTGCACCGGCAGCGCCCGCGGCTGATGGCCTGGATGGTCGGCGGCATGGGCCTGGTCAACGTGCTCGCGCCGCTGCTGCTGCCCCACCACTCGGGCTTCGCGCGGCTCGAAGCGCTGCTGCCGCTGGGCAACGCCCAGGCGCCGCGGTCGCTGCTGCTGTTCTCGGGCCTGATCCTGCTGCAGCTGGCGGCTGGCCTTGCGCGCGGGCAGCGCAACGCCTGGTGGGGCGCGTTCCTGGTGATGCTGCTGACCCTGTACGCGCACATCGAGATGGGCATCACCAAGCTCGAGGCGCTGTTCGCCCTGCTGTTCCTGGTGCTGCTGGCCGCCTGGAAGGAGGACTTCCGCGCCCCCGGCCGCGTGACCACCGTGCGCGCCGCCGTGCGCAGCGGCGTCGTGCTGGTCGTCGCGGCGCCGGTGGCGGTCTGGTTGGCGATCCTGGCCCTGCACTCCCAGTACTCGGATTGGCCCGGCGCCGGCGCGGCCGCAGCCGATGTCCTGCGCCGCCTGCTGTACCTGGCGCCCGGGGCGCTGGTCCCCGCGTCGCGCCAGTCGGACTGGATCCTCGACGTCACGCCCATCCTGTTCTGGGTCGTGGTGCTGGCGGCCGTCGTACGCCTGCTGCGGGCGGCGCGCATGCACCCGGCGCCCGTGGGGGAACGCGAGCGCGCGCGGGGCCTGGTGCTCGAGCACGGTCGGACCGGCACGGCCTACATGGGCACCGCGGCGGGCAACATGCTGCACTTCAGCGAGGACGGGCAGGCCTTCCTGCCCTACCGCGTGGCGGGCAACGTGGCGGTGGCCCTGGGCGACCCCACCGGACCGGATGCCGGTCGCGAGGCGGCCCTGCGCGGCTTCCTGGCCCTGTGCGCCGAGCGCGGCTGGTCGCCGGCCGTGCTGGCGGCGACCGAGGGAGAGCGGGCGCTGTACCGCAGCTGCGGCCTGAAGCTGCTGCAGATCGGCGAGGATGCGATCCTGCCGCTGCAGGGCGTCGAGTTCAAGGGCAAGGCCTGGCAGAACGTGCGCACGGCCCTGAACCGGGCCAAGAAGCTGGGCATGACGTTCGTGCTGGTGGAGGGCGGCCGTCTCGACCCCGCTCTCGAGGCCCAGGTGTTCGAGATCAGCCGCGGCTGGGAGGACACACAAGCGCTGCCGCCCCTCGAGTTCACCCTCGGCCGCACCGAGGACGTGCGCGATCCGAACGTCGAGGTGGCCCTGGCCGTCGATGCCGACGGGCGCGTGCACGGCTTCGTCGACTGGCTGCCCGAGCCCGCGGTGAAGGGCCGCGTCATCGACCTGATGCGCCGCCGCGACGACGCCATGAGCGGCACCATGGAGTACCTGATCGCCATGTCGATGCTGGCCTTCCAGCAGCGGGGCGAGGCCTTCGTCAGCCTGGCCGCCGCGCCCCTGGCCGACCTCGACCGCACCGACTCGGCCGCCCTCGTCCCGCGGGTGATGGGCGCCATCGCGCGGCGCTTCGACACCTACTACAGCTTCCAGAGCCTGTTCGACTTCAAGGACCGCTTCCAGCCGCGCTGGGAGCCGGTGCACCTGGCCTACCTCGACGCCGCCGACCTGCCGGGCATCGCCCTGGCCATCGTGCGGGTGCACCTGCCCCACCTGGGCTGGACCGACACGGTGCGCCTGCTGGGCTCGGCGCTGGCCGAGCGCCTGCGCCCCGAGCCCGCCCGCGCGGGCGAGCGGCCGGCGCCGCCCGCGGCCCCGGCCGGCACCGACGCCTGACCCCCTCGCGCCCGACCATGAAGAAGGGGCCCGGGATCACCCGGGCCCCTTGGCGCTGCGGAGGTTCGGAAGACGCCGCCTACTCGACGACGACGGTCGCGCCCTCGATGATCACCGGGTAGCGGTAGCCCGCACCGAAGTCGCGGTCGACCGACAGCGGACCCTCGACCAGGACCACGTCGCCCACCTTGGCCGTGGCGCTGGTGGTGACGGTCAGGTCGTGGGTGCCGTCGGCGCCCGTGCCGTCCTGGATGTGGATCCAGTTCGTGCCCATGACGTTGGCGGTGAACTTGACCACGCGCCCGCGCACCTTGACGGTCTTGTCCTTCAGGCCCGCCGCACCGGTGAAGATCTCGGCGACGGTGTTGCCGCCGGCGGCCTTGGTCACGCCTTCGACGGTCTCGCGCGCGGTGGCCATGTGGCTGGCGGCGTCGCCGCCCATGGCCATGCCCATGCCCGAGCCGGCCGCAGGATGCTCGCTGCCGCCGCCCGGATGCTCGGCCGGCATGCCGCCCTCGGCGTGGCTGTGGCCGTCGTTCATCTCGAAGCCGCCGACGAAATAGATCACGTCGAACGTACGCTCGAGGGTCTTGCTCTCGAAGTTGTTCATGGCCATGCCGGGCGACATGACGATCGCGTCGCCCACCTTCACCGTGGTCTGCGGGCCGGCGACCCAGATCTTGTCGGCGCCGCGGTCGAGCAGCACGTAGGTGTAGCCGCCGGCGTCCATGGTCTCGGCCACGGTGCCGGACCACATCGACGCATCGGCTGCGGGCGCCGCGGCGGCCGGCGCGGCCTCCTGGGCCGGGGTCTCGGTGGTGGCGACCTTGCGGGTGGTGGCGCCGTCCTTGTTGCAACCCGCCACGACGAGCAGCGCGCTCGCCAGGACGAGGATGACGATCAGCGAAATCTTCTTCACGGTGGTCCTCCCTCGAAGGCGGCCCCGGCGGTCGGGCCGGCCGCCGGGCCGGGAACTCGGTCTCTGTCGGTCCAAAATATGTCCCAGTGCCGACCGGGGCAAAGCGATTCGGGCGTTGGCCCCCGGATCAGCGCTTCCCCAGCAGCCGGAACATCTCCTTCTTGTAGGCCTCGACCCCCGGCTGGTCGAAGGGATTGACCCCCAACAACCTGCCGCTGACGGCCACGGCCTTCTCGAACAGGTACAGCAGGGCGCCCACCGAGCGGGCGTCCACCGTCTCCAGCGCCAGGGCCGTGCAGGGCACGCCGCCGGCCAGGTGGGCCGCGCGGGTGCCGGCGAAGGCCCGGCGGTTGATCTCGTCCAGGGGCATGCCCGCCAGGTAATCCAGGCCGTCCAGGTCGCGCCCGTCGGCCCCGCCGGCGGGTACGGCGATCTCGGGGCGTGTGCGGTCGACCGTCAGGAAGGTCTCCTGGATGCAGCGGCGGCCGTCCTGCAGGTACTGCCCGAGGCTGTGCAGGTCGGTGGTCATCACCGTCGAGGCCGGGAAGATGCCCTGGCCGCCCTTGCCCTCGCTCTCGCCGAACAGCTGCTTCCACCACTCGGCCACCTGGCCCAGCCCGCCGTGGAAGCTGCTGAGCACCTCGATGGTGAACCCGCGCCGGTACAGGGCGTGGCGCACCGCGGCATAGAGGTGGGCGGGATTGGCGCGCAGGTCGGGCGCGGCGCAGGCCGCGCGCATGGCCCGGGCGCCGTCCACCAGGGCGCGGATGTCCACGCCGGCCACCGCCAGCGGCACCAGGCCCACCGGCGTCAGCACCGAGAAGCGGCCGCCCACGTCGTCGGGCACCACGAAGGTGGCGTAGCCCTGCTCGTCGGCCATGGTCTTCAGGGCGCCGCGGCGGGCGTCGGTGATGGCGACGATGCGCTCGGCCGCGCGGGCGCCGTAGCGGCGCTCGAGGTCGGCCCGCAGCAGGCGGAACGCCACCGCCGGCTCGAGGGTCGTGCCCGACTTCGAGATGACGCACAGGGCGGGTTCGCGCTGCGCGACCCGGTCGAGCACGCGGCCCAGGGTGGCCGGGCACAGCCCCGTGCCGGCGAACAGCAGCTCGGGCGCGCCCGGCGCCGGCCCGCCCAGGGCCTCGAGCACCGCGCGGGCCCCCAGGTACGATCCGCCGATGCCCACCACGACGCAGCAGTCGGCCAGGCCGCGCAGCCGGGCCGCGGCGGCCTCGACGGCGGCCAGTTCGGCCTCGCCGATGCGCGCGGGCAGGTCGAGCCAGCCCAGGAAGTCCGAGCCCGGCCCGGTGCCGGCCGCGAGCTCGGCCGCGGCCGCGGTCACGGGCCCGGCCAGGCCGTCGAGGTCGGCCGCGGGCAGGAAGGCCTCGGTGCCGCTGATGTCCAGGCGGATGCCGGCCGTGCTGTCCATGCGCTCTCCTTGCGGGGCCGCAGGGCTTGCGCCCGGGGCCCGCGGGGTTTAATTCTCGTGATCCGGTCCTGCGACCCTTGCGGCGCACCAGCATAGCGCCGCCCCGGCAGGATGCAACCGCCATCGCCGTGCCCCGGGAGCCCCATGGACCTCGCCACGCCCGTCATCGTCGGCACCTACGCGGAGATCGCCCTGAAGGGGCGCAACCGCGCCATGTTCCTGCGGCGCCTGATGAACAACATCCGCGCGGCGCTCAAGGGGCTGCCCGTCAGCGGCATCCGCCACGTCGAGAGCCGCATCGTCGTCGAGCTCGAGGACACCGCCGTCGCCGACGAGGCCGCCGCGCGCCTGCGCCGCGTGTACGGGCTGGTGTGGATCTCGCCCGCGGTGCGCATCGGCCGCGACCAGGTGGACGGCGAGCTGGCCGAGGACCTGGCGACGAAGGCCGCGCCGCGCCTGTCGGCGGTCTGCGCCGCCGCCATCGCCCTGGCCGAGCGCGACCGCGGCGCCGCCGCGAACTTCAAGATCGACACGCGCCGCAGCGACCGCACGTTCCCCATCACCTCGCTGGACATCAGCCGCGAGGTGGGCCGCGCCGTGCACGAGGCCTGCCGTCTGCCGGGGCGCATGGCCCAGCCCGACTTCGTCGTCAACGTGCTGGTGCTGCGCGAGGCGGTGCTGGTGTTCACCGGCAAGATCCAGGCGTACGGCGGCCTGCCCGCCGGCAGCAGCGGCCGCGTCATGGTGCTGCTCTCGGGCGGACTCGACTCGCCGGTGGCCGCGTGGCTGATGATGCGCCGAGGGGTGAAGGCCGAGTTCATCCACTTCTACGCGGGCCGCACGGTCGAGGAGGCCGACGCGGGCAAGATCGAGGCGCTGGTCGCGCTGCTGGCGCGCTGGTCGCCGTCGCCGCTGACCCTGTGGCTGGTTCCGGTGGTGCCCTACGAGATGCGCGCCATCGGCACGGTCCCCGACAACCACGACATGGTGCTGTTCCGGCGGTTCATGGTGAAGTGCGCCGAGCGCATGGCGCGGCGCACCAGCTGCGGCGCCCTGGTCACCGGCGACAGCCTGGGCCAGGTGGCCAGCCAGACGCTCGAGAACCTCGCGGCCATCGGGCCGGACGTGCGCCTGCCGGTGCTGCGCCCGCTCGTGGGCATGGACAAGGTGGAGATCACGGCCTGGTCGCGGGAGATCGGGGCGTTCGACACGTCGATCCTGCCCTACCGCGACTGCTGCTCGATCCGCTCGCCGCGGCCGGTGCTGCACGCGAAGGCGGACGACCTGCTGACGTGGTCCGAGGCCATGAAGATGGACGAGGCCGTGAACGAGGCCCTCGCCGCGGCGGCGAAGCGGGTGATCCGGGCCTGAGCCGCGCTCAGGCCGGCTGGCGCGACGGGCGGCCCGCGCCGCGCGCACCGGTGATGTAGAGCTCCCTCAGCTCCTGGAACTCGGGCTCGACCTGGGCGATGACCTGCTCGGCCGTCTCGGCGGTCAGGCCGATGCGCGCCACCGACTGCTCGTCCAGGATGTACTTGCCCATGTCCACGCCCGTACCCCAACCCTGGACGAGCAGTCGGTGGCG
>DAOPJF010000033.1:0-13358 GCA_035399525.1 Candidatus Krumholzibacteriia bacterium
TACCCGTCGCGCAAGGTGAACGAGATCGACAACCGCGGCAGCACCTTCTACCTGGCCATGTACTGGGCGCAGGCCCTGGCGGCGCAGACGAAGGACAAGGCGCTGCAGGCCCGCTTCGCGCCGGTGGCCGCGGCGCTGGCGAAGGACCAGGAGAAGATCGCGGCCGAGCTGCTGGCGGCCCAGGGCAAGCCGGTGGACATCGGCGGCTACTACCACCCCGACGATGCGAAGGCGAACGCGGCCATGCGGCCGAGCGCCACCTTCAACGCGGTGATCGACGCCCTGTAGTCCGCGGCGACGATCGCACCGGCACGAGGGGCCCGGCCGCATGGCCGGGCCCCTTGCGTTGGCGGCGGGTGTAGCCGTATGGTGGCCCGAACCGATCGAGGGGGATCGCGATGGGAATCGGCAGCGCAGCAGACACCTTCCGCATCGGCGTCATCGGCGCCGGCAGCCACGGCGCGCGCTACCTGCGCCACGCGGCGGCCGACGTGCCCGGCATGGCGGCGGTGGCCCTGTGTCGGCGCGACCCGGCGGCGGCCGCCGCCCTGGCCGGCGCGCTGGGCGTGCGCGCCCACGCCGATCCGCAGGCGCTGATCGCCGATCCCGACGTGGACGGCGTCATCATCGTCACGCCGCCGTCGTCGCACTTCGCGTTGGCCGCCGCGGTGCTGGCCGCCGGCAAGCCGCTGCTGCTCGAGAAGCCCATGACCGGCACCCTGGACGAGGCGGTGCGCCTGGCCGCCCTCGACGCCGCGGCGGAACACCCGCTGATGCTGGCCCAGTCGCTGCGCTGGAATCCCGTGATCGCGCAGGTGCGCGCGCTCTGGCCGCGCCTGGGCCGGGTGCACCTGGTGCGGGCCGCCCAGCGGCTGGCGCCCACCACCCTGGCCTGGCAGCGCGATCCCGCGGTGACCGTGGGCGGCTCGGTGCTGCTGACGGGCGTGCACATCTTCGACACGGTGCGCCACCTGACCGGGTGCGAGTTCGTCGAGATCGACTCGCGGCAGCGCCGCGTGCAGAACCCGGCGGTCGAGGACCTGTTCCTGGCCCGCGGACGGCTGGACGACGGCTGCTGGGTGGACATGGAGGTCAGCAAGTACACGCGGTCGCGCGCCTGCTGGCTCGAGGCAGTGGGCGAGGACGGCCAGCTGTGGGCCGACTACCTGCAGGGCGGCATCGTGCTGCGCACCGGGGGCGACGAGGAGCGCTTCGACGTCAGCGCCGCCGTGCCGACCCTGCCGCCGCTGCTGGCCGACTGGCTGGCCGTCGTGCGGGGCGGCACGGCGCCGCCCGTGGGCGCAACCGACGGCGTGGCCACCCTGAAGGTGGCCGAGGCGTGCTACCGCTCCGACGCGGCCGGGGCGCCGGTCCCCTGCTGACCCCGTTTCGGGTACCCGGTTTTATTGAATTGTGTTATTCATTATGGTCGATCCATCCCTCGAGTGACCTGGCCGGGACGATCCCCCGCGCCCTGGCGAACCCAGGAGGTCGGCCATGCCCAGAATGCGAATCCTCGTCTCCATCATCATCGTCACCCTGCTCCCGCTGGCGGCGTCGCAGGCGCTGGCCGGCCCCCGCGACCACGCGGACGGGTTCTTCCTGCGCCTGTCGGCCGGCGGCGGGTCGGCGTCGTCCGAGATCAGCGGCGGCGGCGACAAGCTGAAGCTGTCCGGAACGGCGGGCGACGTGGACATCGCCATCGGCGCCATCGTGGCCCCCAACCTCGCGCTGCACGGCACGCTGCTGGGCTGGTCGATCAGCGATCCTGACGCGGAGTTCAACGGGGCCGACGTCGGCACGGCGGACGGTGACCTGACGGCCGCCGGCTTCGGCGCGGGGCTGACGTACTACGTCATGCCGGCCAACATCTACCTGACCGGCACGATCGGATCGGGCAGCCTGGAGTTCGATGCGGGCAACCTGTCGGGCGAGACGGACAACGGCCTGATCCTGGGCTTCGGGATCGGCAAGGAGTGGTGGGTGAGCGACGGCTGGGCGCTCGGCGCGGCGTTCGGCCTGACGCACCACAGCTTCAACGATCCGGACGTGGACGAGCCCTGGTCGGGCACGTCCTACACCCTGCGCTTCACCGCGACGATGAACTGACGCCGACCGCGGGCGGCGCCTACTTGGCCAGCACCACGCGGCCGGCCGAGCGGGCGCCGCCCGCCTCCATCCGCACCACGTACACGCCCGAGGCCGCCGCCCGCCCCGCGGCATCGCGCCCGTCCCAGGCCACGGCCTGCGCGCCCGCGGCGAAGGGCTCGCCCTCGGCCAGCGTGCGCACCAGCCGTCCCTTCACGTCGTACACGCGCAGCGTGACCTCGGCCGGCACGGGCAGGGCGAAGCGCAGCTCGGTGCGCGGGTTGAACGGGTTGGGCGCCGCCGGCAGCAGCACCGGCCGCGCGCCCGCCGCCACGGCGGGCACGTCCACGTCCGACAGGCCCGCGCCCACCTCGTCCATGAACCACACCTTGTTCTGGGGCGTGATGGCGATGTGCTCCTGGTTCTCCTGGGGCCAGTAGACCTGGTCGAACACGGTGCGGCTCATCAGGTCCGGATCGCCCGCGATGTCATGGAACGGCCCGGCTCCCTCCAACGCGAGCGCGCTCACCGTCGGGATGAAACAGTGGTTGGCATGCAGCGCCACGATGTCGCCGTACGGAGCCTGGGTCGCGTCCATCTGCGCCATCGAGTTGCGGTAGCCGCCGGGCGCGCCGTCCCAGGGCAGGGTGCCGCCCACGCCGACGGTCTGGTAGGTGTCCGGCAGCGGCCAGATGAGGTTGATGCCGCCGTCGAAGATGGTGCGCGTCGGGCCGCCGTCGGGCACCGCCCACACGTTGCCGTCCACGTCCACCAGCAGGCTGCGGTAGGTGTAGTCGATGAGCTGCGCGCCCGGTGCGAAGCCCTGGTCCTGGCCCACGCCGCTGCCGTTGACGATGGCCACCTTGCGCGGCAGCGCGGGCCAGCCGCCCACCGCGTCGAGGTCGGCCAGCCAAGCGGCGCGCGCCGGGTCGGGCGCGGCCGCGGCGCCGCTGGTGGCCAGGTGGTGGTACAGCAGCATCTGCCGCGCGGCGGGCGTGTCCAGGCGCGACAGCAGGAACGCCGCCTCGCTCGACTCGCCCTCGAAGAACTGCAGCCAGTGCTGCACGCCCAGCGGGATGTCCGCGCCCAGCTGCGGCGAGTCGAAGCTGATCCAGGTGCGCACGTGGTGGTCCAGTCCCTGCTGCTCCATCCAGGCCAGCGCGTAGCGCGACACCAGGCCGCCCATGCTGGCGCCCACCAGCGCGGCGCTGCGGCCCGGCGGCAGCGCGGCATTGACCTGCGTCAGCAGCTCGGTCAGCACGAAGGCGTTGCGCTCGATGGGCTCGGTGGCCTCGGTGAAGTCGAGCACCACGCCGTCGAAGCCGGCGCCGCGCAGGTCGTCCAGCAGGTTCTCGCGGTTCAGCAGGTCGTAGAGCACGGGCCAGTCCATGCTGTTGTCCAGGTCGAAGCCCTCGACCACCACCACCGGGTTGGTGACGGTCGCGTGGCCCGGCGCCAGCAGCACGTAGGCCTGGCCGCTGGCATAGGCGCCCTGCCAGGGCACGGTCGCGGTGATGGCCAGCGTCTGGTCGGGATCGGGCGTCACCAGGCGCTTGACGTCCACCAGGGCGCGCGCCGTGAGGGTGCGGCCGTCGGCCGTCTGCGCCACCAGGGTCAGGGTCTTCGGACCGGTGCTCGACCACGCCGCGGCCAGCGGCACGCCCGGCTGCAGCGGGCGAGGACCGGCGCCGTCGCCCGGGTCGAGGGTCATCTTCACCACGGGCGACGCGCCGTGCCGGTGGATGTCGCGGGGATCGAGCAGCAGCACGGCGTCGGCCCCGGCGTAGAGGTCGCCCCGCAACGCGCCGAGGGCGAACACCTCGCCCACAGCCAGCGTGCCGTCGGGTTGCAGGCGGTCATACGCGGCGTGCAGCAGGCCGAGGTCGACGGTGCGGCGGTCGCCCCGCGCCTTGGCGCGCTCGAGCCCCTGCCGCGGGGCGGGCCAGCCCAGGGGCTGGTCGGCGGCGCGGGCCAGTTCGTCCATCGCCTGGCGCCAGCGAGCCGGCGTGGCCGCGGGGGCGGCCGGGCTGCCGTCCAGCGCCTCGAGATGCGCGAGGGGCAGCACCCGATCGGCCAGGATGCCGTGGGGCACCGCCGGGGGCAGGCTCTCGGCGGCCATGGCCGCCAAGGGGAGCAGCAGGGCGAACAGGACCGGCAACAGGGGGCGCGGCATGACGGGCTCCTCGGTCAGGGTGCTGACAACAGCCGTAGACATCTGGTACCATATCGCATATGGCCCGGCTTTGCCGCGGCAAATTACGATAGATCAAGTCCAATATTCAGCCGCGGCGGGATTCGCCGGTTCGCGAACCAGCCAGGCCCACAAGGATGCTCGTATCTTATCGTGAGGGATATCCTGATGAATCGTCTCTTCGACCCCATCCCACGGCTCATGGTGCTGGCGGCCCTGGCCCTGACCGGCTGCAGCGGCGGCGGGGCACCCCTGCACGACCTTGCCGGCACCTACGTGTGCGCGTCCGACAGCACCCAACTGTTGCAGCTCGAACCCGACGGGGCTTTCACCTTCCGCTCGATCGGCTCGCACGACGGCTTCCGCAACGTGCGGGACGACGTGTGGATCCCGCCGAACCCGCGCGTGCTGTGCAGCGGTCCCAGCGGCCGCGCCGTGCTGACCGACGAGGACGACGGCGCCGCCCTGGCCATGACCGTCACGCGCACGACGGACGCTGCGCTGATGCAAGGCGTGTTCGCGGAGCTCGGCTGCGCCGACGTGGACGACCTGGGCTATGCCGGACCGCAACTGGCGCCCGGCACGCTGCTGCAGGCCGCGCTCACGCGGGAGGGCGACAGCCAGGTCACGCTGCTCGTGCCCGGGTCGGGCCCGAAGGGCCGCCACGCGCCGCTGACCTTCGTGCGCCGATCTCGGTAGAAGCGCCGGCGTCGGGTGCGTGGTACCATCGCGGCGGGGCCCGGCTGGGCCCCGCCCTTTCCTTGCCGCCCCATCCGACCCGAACGGAGCCCGAGCCCATGACGCGCGCCCGCCTGACGATGTTGATGCTGGCCCTGTCCCTCATCACCCCAACTGCACGCGCCGCCGGGACCGGAGCCCCGCCGGTGGTGGTGGCCCGTGCCGTCGAGGTGTCCTTTCCGCTGACGGTGCAGGCCCTGGGCAATGCGCGGGCCAACGAGTCGGTCGAGATCCGGCCGCGCATCTCGCAAACGGTCACGGCGATCCGCTTCGACGAGGGTCAGGATGTCGCCGCCGGCGACGTGCTGGTCGAGCTGGAGAACGCCGAGGCGCTGGCCGCGGTGGCCGAGGCGAAGGCCGCCCTGGCCGACGCCGAGAGCAAGTTCCAGCGGGGGCAGGAACTGTTCCGCCTCGAGCTGGCCTCGGCCGCCGAGCTCGAGCAGCTCGAGGCGCGCCGCGACGCCGACCGCGCCGGCCTGGCCGCCGCCGACGCGCGCCTGGCCGAGACGGTGGTGCGCGCGCCCTTCGCCGGCCGCACCGGCCTGCGGCGCGTGAGCCTGGGCAGCCTGGTGGGCCCGACCACCGTCATCACCACGCTGGACGACACCGACCCCGTGAAGGTCGACTTCGACGTGCCCGAGACCGCCATCGCGCGGGTGGCGGTAGGCCTGCCGGTCGAGGCCCGCAGCGCCGCCTGGCCCGACACCGTGTTCCACGGCGCGGTCATGTCCATCGACACGCGCATCGATCGCGTCAGCCGCACGCTGACGGTGCGGGCGCTCGTGCCCAACCCGCGCGGCCTGCTGCGGCCGGGCATGTTCCTGACGGTCGAGCTGCTGCGCCGCGACGTGACGGCGCTGGTCGTGCCCGAAGAGGCGCTGGTGCCAGAGCAGAGCCGCCAGTTCGTGCTGGTGGTGGGCGACGACGGCACGGTCGAGCGGCGCGAGGTCACGCTCGGCCGCCGCCGCCCCGGCCAGGTCGAGATCGTGCGGGGCCTCGCGGCCGGCGAGCGCGTCGTCGTCGAAGGCACGCAGAAGGCGCGCCCCGGCCAGCCGGTCGAGGTGGTCGGCGAGGCGGAGGTGCGCCCGTGATCATCTCCGACCTGTCGGTGCGGCGGCCCGTCTTCGCGACGGTGATCTCGCTGCTGCTGGTCATCCTGGGCCTGGCGGCGCTGGTGAAGCTGCCGGTGCGGCAGTACCCGGCCATCGACCCGCCGGTGGTGTCCATCGAGACCACCTACCGCGGCGCCTCGGCCGAGGTGGTCGAGAACAAGGTCACGCAGGTGATCGAGGACCGCGTGTCCGGGCTCGAGGGCATCGCCAAGCTGACCTCCACCAGCATGGACGAGCGCTCGGAGATCCGCGTCGAGTTCAGCCTCGACCGCGACGTGGACGAGGCGGCCAACGACATCCGCGACCGCGTGGCCCGGGTCGTCGAGGACCTGCCCGAGGAGGCCGACCCGCCCGAGATCGCCAAGGTCGACAACGACACCCGGCCGGTGATCTTCCTGAACCTGACCAGCGACCGCCTGTCGGGCCTGGAGATCACCGACTACGCCGAGCGCTACCTGGTCGACCGCTTCGGCACCGTGCCTGGCGTGGCGCGGGTGCGCATCGCCGGCGCGCGCCGCTTCGCCATGCGCGTGTGGCTGGACCGGCGCATGCTCGCGGCCCACGGGCTGACCGTCGCCGACATCGAGGCGGCGCTGCGGGCCGAGAACGTCGAACTGCCCGCCGGCCGCATCGAGTCGGACGCCCGCGAGTTCACGCTGCGCACCGACACCGGCTTCGTCACCGAGGACGACTTCCGCCGCATGGTGGTGGGCCGCGGCCCCGACGGCCAGCCGGTGCGCCTGGGCTCGGTGGCCGACGTGCGGCTGGGCGCCGAGAACGAGCGCAGCCTGTCCCGCGCCAACACCGTGCCCGCGGTCACGCTGGCGGTCGAGCAGCTGTCGACGGCCAACACCGTGACCGTGTCCAAGGGCGTGCGCGCCGAGCTCGACCGCATCGCCGCCGACCTGCCCGAGGGCATGGCCATCGAGGTGAACTACGACCGCGCCGAGTTCATCTCGGCCTCGATGAACGAGGTGGTCAAGTCGCTGGTGTTCGCCATCGTGCTGGTGCTGGTGGTGATCTACCTGTTCCTGGGCAACCTGCGGGCGACGCTGGTGCCCGCGGTGGTGGTGCCGGTGTCGGTGGTGGCCACGTTCATCGTGATGGCCGCCCTGGGCTACACCATCAACATCCTGACCCTGCTGGGCCTGGTGCTGGCCATCGGCCTGGTGGTGGATGACGCCATCGTCGTGCTCGAGAACATCTACCGGCGCATCGAGGAGGGCCAGCCGCCCCTGCTGGCGGCCCTGGACGGCTCGAGGGAGATCGGCTTCGCCGTCATCGCCACCACCCTGGTGCTGGTCGCGGTGTTCGTGCCGCTGTCCTACATCAGCGGCGACGTGGGCCGGCTGTTCAGCGAGTTCGGCATCACCCTGGCCGCGGCCGTGTGCTTCTCGAGCCTGGTGGCGCTGACCCTGTCGCCCATGATGTCGTCGAAGCTGCTGCGCGAGCACACCGGGCGCTCGGGCCTGGCCGAGCTGCTGGACCGCTTCTTCCGGCGCCTGGCCGACGGCTACCGCGGCCTGCTGGTGCGCGTGGTGCGCCACCCGTGGCGGGTGCTGATCATCGCGTTCGCCGTCTGCGGCGCGTCGGGCCTGCTGCTGCGCATCATCCCCACCGAGTACGCCCCGCCCGAGGACCGCGGCGTGCTGTGGGTGATGATGCGGGCGCCCGAGGGCGCGAGCCTCGAGTACACCGACAGCTACGCGCGGCGGGTCGAGGCCATCCTCATGCGCGAGGTGGACCAGGGCCCGGCGCTGCGCATCCTGATGCGCCTGCCGGCCAGCTTCGGCGCCTCGGGCGAGGTCAACAGCGCGCGCGTGATCCTGCTGCTGAAGCACTGGAAGGACCGCGACGAGACGGCCATGCAGATCGCAGCGCGGCTGCGGGGCGAGCTCGACGCCCTGCCCGGCGTGCGCGCCTCGGTGCTGACCCCGCAGGCCTTCGACATCCGCGGCGACGGCCGGCCGGTGAAGCTGGTGATCGGCGGCTCGGACTACGGGCAGCTGCGCGAGTGGCGCGATCTCATGCTGGCGGCCATGGCGGGCATGCCCGAGCTCGAGGACATCGACAGCAACTACCAGGAGCGCAAGCCGCAGGTGAAGGTCAGCGTCGACCGCGACCGGGCCGCGGCCCTGGGCGTGTCGCTGGCCGCGGTGGGCCGCACCCTCGAGACCATGTTCGGGTCGCGCGTGGTGACCACCTACCTCGACCGCGGCCACGAGTACGACGTGGTGCTGCAGGGGCAGGACGCCGACCGCGCCAGCCCCGACGACCTGGCCAACCTCTACGTGCGCGCCTCGGGCAGCGGCGAGCTCATCCCCCTGGCCAACCTGGTGCACCTGAGCGAGTCGGCCGGCCCCAGCGAGCTGAACCGCTTCGAGCGCATGCGCGCCATCACCGTCGAGGCCGCGCCCGCCGAGGGCGTGACCCTGGGCCAGGCCGTCGACGCGCTGGAGGCCCGCGCCCACCAGGTGCTGCCCGCCGCCGCGCGCCTGGCCTGGGACGGCGAGTCGCGCGAGTTCCGGCGCACCGGCAGCAGCCTGAAGATCACCTTCCTGCTGGCGGTGCTCATCGTGTTCCTGGTGCTCGCGGCCCAGTTCGAGAGCTTCGTGCACCCGGTCATCATCATGGTGACGGTGCCGCTGGCGCTGACCGGCGCGCTGGTCGGCCTGTGGATCTACGGCGCGAGCATCAACGTCTTCACGCAGATCGGCGCGATCCTGCTGATCGGCCTGGCGGCGAAGAACGGCGTGCTGATCGTGGAGTTCGCCAACCAGCTGCGCGACCGCGGGCTGGCCTTCGACGAGGCGCTGGTGGGCGCGGCCGCGGTGCGCCTGAGGCCCGTGCTGATGACCAGCGCCAGCACCATCTTCGGCGCCCTGCCGCTGCTCTTGGCCACGGGCGCGGGCGCCGAGTCGCGGCAGCCCATCGGCATCGTCATCGTCTACGGCGTGGCCATCTCGGCGGTGCTGACCCTGTTCGTGGTGCCGGCGCTGTACGCGGTGCTCGGGCCGCGCACCGGGTCGCCGCAGCACCTGGCCCGGCGCATCGCGGGGCTGCGCGAGCGGCACGGGGGCGGCGAAGGCTTGAACTAGCGGCGCTGCAGCGCCAGCACGATGTCGCAGAGCTCCGCCGCCGCGGCCTCGGTTGTGCGCCGATCCACCGGCAGGGGCAGCAACCCGCCGGCGAGCTCGCGGACGAACGCGTCGGGCGAGCCTTCGCACTCGGGCCAGAAGACGGGGACCCACGCTCTCACGTCCCACAGGGCCTGGTGGCGCACCGGCTTCGCCGGCAGGTACGGGTAGGCCAGGGGCGCGGCCGTCGGCTGCGCAGGCAGCACGAGCGTGTTGGTCGCTGCCAGGCGCCGGTGGTACTCGTGCCAGCGCCGCAGGCGATCGTCGGCGAGGCCCTGGTGATCGAGCTGCCCCAGGCGCTCGACGCTGGCGCGGCTGGGCGCCTCGGCCTTGGGCCCGAAGGTGGCCTCGTGGCGGCGGAACAGCGCGCGGGCCTCGGGTGCCCCCTCCGCCCGCGCACGCAGGTGCGCGTCCGACCGCTCCACGCCTTCGGCGGCCGCGCCCACGTCGACGCCCTCGGGCCCCCACAGCATCGATCCGTCCGGCACGCCGAAGAATTTCCGCGCCGAGTTGAACGTCCAGCAGTCGGGAAAGCCCTCGAGCGGATAGCCCTGGGTCGCGTCGACCATGAGCCGGCGCGCCCACGCGCGCCGCAGGTCGTCGAGCCAGGGACCAGCGTCGCCGAACGGGACGATGACCACCAGCAACGCGTCGTCCGTGGGCGCCGGGAGGGCACGCGGCCGCAGGTCCGGGCCGATCGGGTAGCGCGCGACGGCGACGCCCCGCGCGGCGAAGGGCTCGACCAGGGTGTCGCACGCCCAGGCCGGCAGGTAGGCCCGCGCGGGCCGCACCAGGTCCAGCACGCGAGCCAGGCTGCCCCGGCCGCAACTGAACCACGTGCCCGGAACCGCATGCGAAGGCGTCGGGCGAGCCGCGAGGGGCTCGGTGTCGAGCGCCCCGCCGAGTTCGATCCACGATGGCGTCATGCGCGGCGAGCCTCCCCATGTGCGCTGCCGAAGCGGGCCCGGCGCCCAGGCCGATGGCCCGCCGGAGCATACCATTCCCCGCGCGGACCGCGCCCGCGGAAATCACCGCAAGTGGCGTCTTGCGCGGAGTTCACGGATCATGGGGACGAGGCTCGATACGACGACACGAATCGAGGTGGGAACGATGCTGAAGCGAATCCGGACCCTGTGCGTCCTGGCCGGAGCCGCGACGCTGCTGCTGGCCGCCGGCTGCGGCGGCAACGGCGGCGAAGGCGGGACGAAGATCTCCGCCGCCGACCGCAAGGAGGCCCACGACATCTTCCAGACCCGCTGCGCCACCTGCCACGGCCAGTTCGGCCGCGGCGACGGACCCGGCGCGGCCGCGCTGAACCCCAAGCCGCAGAACTACGCCGACACCGCCTGGCAGGCCAAGGTGACCGACGCCGAGATCGAGAAGGCGATCGTGTACGGCGGCACCGCGGTCGGCCGCAGCGCGCAGATGGTGCCCAACCCCGACCTGGCGGACAAGCCCGGCGTGGTGGCCGCCCTGCGCGAGATGGTGCGGTCGTTCGGGCGGCTCTAGGCGACGTCCTTTCCGCGTGACAGGGGCCGCGTTCGGGGCCATCCTGCACGGTGTCCGCGCCCGCGACCGCGGGCGGCCGCCGTGCACCGCCCAGCCCCGGAGAGCATCATGTCGGGAGACTTCAGCCGCCGCGACTTCGTCAAGACCCTCACCCTCGGCGCCGGCGCCGTCGGCCTGTGGAGCCTGTCGGGCTGCGAGAAGGTCGCCGGTCCGCGCGCGACCCGCTCCCGCAACATGTGCGGCTACGCCGCGCCGCCGCTCGAGCGCGTGCGCGTGGGCGTGGTGGGCCTGGGCATGCGCGGCCCGGGCGCCGTCGAGCGGCTGGCGAAGATCGCCGACGTGGACATCCTGGCCCTGTGCGACATCCGCCCCGCGGGAGTCGCCGAATCGCAGGAGATCCTGCGCAAGGCCGGCCGCCCCGCCGCCCGCGAGTTCACCGCCGGCCCCGACGACTGGCGGAACCTCTGCCAGATGGACCTGGACCTCGTCTACATCTGCACGCCCTGGGAATGGCACGTGAGGATGGCCGTCGGCGCCATGCAGGCCGGCAAGCACGCCGCCGTCGAGGTGCCCGCCTCCACCGACCTCGAGGGCTGCTGGGAGCTGGTCGAGACCAGCGAGCAGACCGGCCGCCATTGCATGATGCTCGAGAACTGCTGCTACGACTTCTTCGAGCTGCAGACCCTGAACATGGTGCGCCAGGGCGTGTTCGGCGAGCTGACCCACGCCGAGGGCGCGTACATCCACTCGCTCGTCGACTACATGCAGCCCAAGAACGGCGAGGAGATCTACCAGGGGAACTGGCGCCTGCATCACAACCTCGCGCGCAACGGCAACCTGTACCCCACCCACGGGCTGGGACCGGTCGCCCAGTGCCTGGACATCAACCGCGGCAACCGCTTCGCGTACCTGACCAGCACGAGCAGCCAGCAGGCGGCCTTCACCGGGAACGCGCGCCTGGACGGCAACACGCCGTTCATGGACCTGCCCACCTACCGCGGCGACATGAACACAACGGTCATCAAGTGCGCCGGCGGCCAGACGGTGATGGTGCAGCACGACACCAGCACCCCGCGCGCCTACAGCCGCATCCACCTGGTGCAGGGTTCGCTCGGCATGGCGCGCAAATGGCCGAAGACCGGCATCTGCCTGCGCGAGCACGGCCACCGCTGGGTGGACGACGCCGTCTTCCAGGAGCTGCAGGAGAAGTACCGGCATCCGCTGGACCGCACCATCGGCGACCTGGCCCAGAAGGTGGGCGGCCACGGCGGCATGGACTTCATCATGGACTACCGGCTGATCTACTGCCTGAAGAACGGCCTGCCCCTGGACCAGGACGTGTACGACGCCGCGGCCTGGAGCGCGATCTCGCCGCTGAGCTGCGCCTCGGTCGCCGACCGCAGCAACAGCAAGGACGTGCCGGACTTCACCCGCGGCGCGTGGCGCACCAACCAGCCGCTGGGCATCGTCGACGTCGACCCGGCGCAGCTGCCCGTGCTGGAGGAGACGAGCAGCTCGGCGCAGATGTAGGCCCAGGTCCCACCCAGGGCCAGGATGGCCCCCATGCGACGCGGCCCGGCCGGAATCCCCCCGGTAAGGCCGCGTCGCCTTGTTGTGATTTCGGACGGAATCATGTCTCTATATGCGCAACCACCATGGAAGGAGACCTCATGCCCGCGAGTTTCTGGCTGCGCTGCAATACAGCCAAGGTGTTGCTATTCATTGCCTTATTCTCGTTCGCGGACGCTTTGGCCGCCTGGGGACCCGACGGAAACGCCGTCATGGGCAATGGCTGGATCGTCGGCCAACCGGTCTCCGACGGCGCCGGCGGCATGTACCTGACGGTCTACGACAGCGGAACGGTGCGGCTTTACCGCCTGGCGGCCGACGGGAACCCCGACCCGGCCTTTCCCGCCGGCGGCGTCGTCCTGAACACGGCCGCGTCCTCGCGCGGGGTGAACTGGAACCTCGTGTCCGACGGCGCCGACGGCGTGTGGATCGTGTTCGGCGCCAACAACACCGGCGCCACCGAAGTCTACTCCCAGTACGTGGACCGGGACGGCCTCCTCTACTTCGGACCACAGGGCCAGCAGTTGACCACGACCGGCCAAGCCGACTCCGGCGTCATTGTCCGCGCCGTCTCCGACGGCAACCATGGCTTCTACTGCGTCTGGACCGCCAACAATCGTCGCGAGCTGCGCGCCCAGCGGTTCGACCGCGCCGGCGATGCCCAAGGCACCGACCCGAGCGGACAGCTGGTCGCGACGATGATCGAGGTCAAGGACTTCGCCATCGCCCTGGGATCCTACCTGTACGTGGGGTACATCAACCACTGGCTGGCGTCGGCAGACCTGATCTACGTCCAGCGGCTGGACGCCACGGCCTCGCTGCCGAACCTGACGCCCGTCAACGGCTACCCGGTGTGCACCTACGGTTCCTTCAACCGCCGCATGCTCGATCTGACCACCGAGAGCCTGGGCGGCGACGTCGTGCTGGCCTGGGAGGACCTGCGGCCGGGCATCGACGGCAACTCGTACCAGCCCTATGTCCAGCGCGTGACGGGCGCAGGCACGGCCCAATGGA
>DAOPJF010000034.1:0-13049 GCA_035399525.1 Candidatus Krumholzibacteriia bacterium
CGTCGACGATGACCGGTGACGGCGGCGGCGGCTGCTGCAGCGACTGGGGCACCTGCTGGCGCGCATCCTTGCCCTCGACGATGGAGATGTCGGGCATGATGCGCAGCTCGCCCGGCGCGCCGTAGATCTCGAAGCGGCGGTCGATCTCGCTCTTGTCCGGCCCCAGCAGCACCAGCAGCACGATGATGACCGCCGCGGCGGCGGCCGCTGCCAGCAGGCGTCGCCCGCCGCCCTGCTTGAACGCGCTGTGGGCGGCGGTGCTGAAGTGCCGGGGCTCGGGGTCGCGGGGCCTGGTCATTCGCTCGCCGGGGTTGCCGCGTCGGCGCGGTGCACGAGGCGCCCCGTCCAGGCGCCGTCCTCGCCGCGCGTCAGCGCCCACAGTTGCCAGCCGGCAGGGCCGTGGACTTCGAGGGTGTGGTCGGGGCCCGCCGCGGGTATCCCGGGTTCGCCCCACAACGATACGGAAGCCGCGCCGCCCGGACCAGAGGCTGTCGGCAGCGGCAGCCAGGCCAGGTTGCCGTCCCAGCGCGCCCACCGCACCTGCTGCGGCGCCTCGGGCAGCCCCGCGAGCACCGCCAGCGGGTCGGCCCAGGGCGCGGCGCCGCCGGTGCGCTGTCCGGCCAGGGCCAGCAGCAGGGCCCGCGCCTCGGCCGCGGCCCAGGCAGGCTGCTCGAGCCGCTGTTCGTCGGCGTCGGTCGCCGGACCGGGCAGGCGGATCTCCAGCGCCGGGCAGGCGGTGTGGCGCAGCAGGTAGCCCCACGACGGCCCCACGGCCATCGTCGCTGCCGGCAGCAGGCGCCCGAGCGGTTCGCGGCCGGCGGCTGCCCAGGCCTGGCCGCCGGTGCTGCCGGGATGATGGGCCACCTGCACGGTGCCGTCGGGGCTGCGGCCGACGGTCAGGAACAGGTCGGCCCGCACGGCGTCGGCCAGGGCCACCTTGGCCGTGGGGGTGGGCACGTCGCCCTCGTCGCGGCTGAGCACCGCGCGGGCGCCGCAGCCCTCGACCAGGTCGGCCAGGCGGCGGGCGACCGCCAGGTTCAGGTCGGCGCCGCGCAGGCCGGTGGGGCCTTCGCCGTCGGCGTCGGCGCCGCCGCCCGCCGGATCGATGACGATGACCAGCCCCGCGAGTTCCGGCAGTACGGCGCTCGCTGCGACGGGGGCCAGGTCACCCGTCGCGATCAGCACGGGCCGGTGGCCCCGGGCTTCGCCCCAGGCAGGCACCGCGGGATCGACCACCATCCCGCCGGCGAGCGGCCGTCGCGCGGCCAGGCGGTCCTGCCAGGCCGCACCGCCGCCGGCGACGGGCACCAGGCGCAGCGGGTCGGGCAGGATGTCGTCATGGACGGAGAGGGTCACCGACGTCGGGCCGGCCGGGATGAAGACCGGGGCGCCGGCCCCGCGCGCGACCACGCCTGCGGCCAGGGCGGCAGCGGCCGGCACGTCCAGTACGCCGTCCGCGACGCCGGGCCAGCCGATCGTGCCCGCGGGCAGCACGCCGCCGCCGGTCGGCGTGACGGCCAGGTGGGCGCGGCGCGGCGCGGCGCCCGCCGGATCGGCCAGCACGTCCACCCGCAGTTCGACAGCGACGGCAGGCCGGATGACGGTCACCGCATCGCGGGCCCGGCGGCCGGCCAGGTTGCGGCCGTGCACCTCGACACGGCGTGTGCCGGCGTCGGCGGTGGCGGGACAGTACCAGCGCAGGGTGGCGCCATCGGCGGACAGCGCACCCTCGACCGGACACCCGTCGACCGTGACGGCGAAGGTGGTGGGGTCGGGGCCCGGCGCGCCCGGCCGCGGGTCGGCCAGGGTCCAGGCCAGGGCCATCCCGCCCGCGGGCACGGCGACCGTGTCGGCCTGGGCCGGGATCCAGCGCGGGTCGCCGCCGGCGAAGTAGTCCAAGAGGCCCAGGAAGTAGGCCTCGGCCTCCAGGCGCTGGGCGGCGGCCTGGGCCAGGCGCCCCTCCATCACCGGGTGCGAGATCATGGCCGGCTCGCCCAGCACCGCCGGCACCGTGGCCTCGCGCAGCACCCGGAAGTTGCCCGGCAGGATGCGCGCCGGGCGGATCTCGAGGTTGCGCACCAGGTGGCGGTGGATGGCCTGCGCCAGGTCGAGAGAGGCGCCGTCGTCGCCCAGGGGATAGTAGGTCTGGGTCTCGTTGACGGTGGGGTCGGCCGAAGCCGTGCTGTTGTGGTGAATCGACACGAAGACATCGGGTTGGATGGAATCGGTGAAGGAAACCCTGAAGCCGAGTTCGCTGGCCAGGGTCGAGTCGGGCAGGGCCAGCAGGTCGTAGTCAGCGGTGCGGGTCAGCCACACCCGGGCGCCGGCCCACTCCAGCAGGCCGCGCAGGTAGAGGGCCACGCCCAGGTTGACGTCGGCCTCGTCCAGGCCGCCCGGTCCCCGGGCGCCGCGGAAGGCGCCGCCGTGGCCCGGGTCGAGCACGATCCGGCGGCCCTGGAGGGGGCCGAAGTCGCGGGGGCCGAAGGTTTCGCGCAGCTGGCGGTAGCCCGGCGGAGCCTCGGGCGCGACGGGGGCCGGCGGGCCGCCGCAGGCGGCGGCGAAGAGGCAAAGGGCGAGGCCGGGCAAGAGGAGGCGGCGGACGGCTGGCATGGGATCCTTCCCGGTCGATGGAGGGGGTGCGCACCCCATCGTAACGCAGGCCCGCGGCGGTGCAAGAGCCAACCGCGCGGCGCGTGCCCGCTGGACATCGCCCGTGCGGTCTGATACCTTAGGGCCGCTCGAAGGCCCGCCCCGAGACGGGCCCTCCGCGGCCGCCGTGGCGGCCGTTTTCCGTCCGTCCACCCGAGCCCGGGGCCCCTGCATGACCGACACCCAGGCCCGCCTGCGCGCCATCCCGCAAGTGAGCGCCGTGCTCGACGATGCGCGGGTGCGCGCGCTCGCCCAGGGGCGTCGCCGGCCCTGGGTGACGCGGCTGGTGCAGCAGCGGGTCGAGGCCCTGCGCGCGCGCTTGAAGGACGGCGGCGGAGGCGGCGCGGCGGACCGCGAGCAGTTGCTGAACGGAATCGTCGAAGACATTGTGGCCAAGGCACATGAGTTGATGGGGCCATCGTGGACCCGCGTGCTCAACGGCACGGGCGTGGTGGTGCACACCAACCTGGGCCGAGCCAACCTGCCGCCGGCGGCCGTCCAGGCCATGGCGGCGGTGGCCGCGGCCAACTCGGACCTCGAGTACGACCTGCCCGCCGGGGCGCGGGGGCATCGCGGGCGCCGCGTCGAACAGAAGGCGGCGCTGCTGGCGGGGGCCGAGGACGCGCTCATCGTCAACAACAACGCCGCCGCCGTGTGGCTGGCGGTGCGCTTCGCCAGCCGGGGCGGCCCGGTGGTGCTGTCGCGGGGCGAGGTCGTGGCCATCGGGGGCTCGTTCCGCATGAACGAGATCCTGGACGAGACCGGCTGCACCCTGGTCGAGGTGGGCACGACCAACCGCACGGGCCTGGCCGACTACCGCAAGGTGATGGCGCCCGGCACGACAGTGCTGAAGGTGCACCGCTCGAACTTCTCGGTGGAGGGCTTCACCGAGGAGGTGGACCTGCCCGAGCTGGCCGAGGCCTGCCGGGCGGCCGGGTGCCTGCTGATCTATGATGCCGGCAGCGGCGTGCTGCACCCCATGGAGGACCTGGGCCTGCCGGCGGGTGAACGCCTGCTGGCCGAGGACGTGGCCGCGGGGGCCGACCTGGTCACCTGCAGCGGCGACAAGCTGCTCGGAGGGTGCCAGGCCGGCATCATCCTGGGCCGCAAGGACCTGATCGACGGCTTGAGAAAGCACCCGATGCGACGGGCGTTTCGCGTTGACAAGACGACACTTGCGGCTCTCGATGCGGTCCTGTCGGCGTACCTGGCGGCGGAGGATCGCCCCGACGTGCCCACGCTGCACCAGCTGGGCCAGACCTGCGACCAGCTGCAGGCGCGGGCCGAGCGCCTGCTGGGCCTGCTCGCGCCGCTGGCGCCGAAGGGCTGGAAGGGCGCGGTCGTGGCGGGCGACTCGAGCGTGGGCGGCGGCTCGTTCAGCACCACCGCGATGCCGTCGCGGCTGGTGCAATGGACGGCGCCCAAGGAGGCGCTGGAGGCGTGCCACCGGCGCCTGCGCCTGGGCCGGCCGGCGCTGGTGGGCCGCATGAACCAGGACGGCCTGGCGGTCGACGTGCGCACGCTGACCGACGACGAATTCCCCCTGGTCGCCGCCGCCTTCGGCCGCGCCTGGGGCCAAGACACGGAGGCTTGACGCGATGGTGGAAAACAGCGGCATCCCGGCCGGCCTGCCCATGCTCGCGGCGGGCTGCTCGGCGGCGGACCTGGACTTCCGCGGGGGCGACGCGTTCTGGGAGGGCCTGGAGGAGCGCGTGGCGGCCTGCGGGCTGGACGCGGTGCTGGACCAGGCCCTGGGCGGTCGGCCCGCACCTCGGGTGTGGGTGCTGGTGCACGAACCCGGCCGGCCGCAGCTGGCGGTGGCCGCGGCCCTGGGCTTCGCCCGGGCGCTGGCGGACCGGGGCCAGGCCGCGCTGGTCCTGGACGGCGACGATCAGGCGACCACCCTCAGCGGCTGGGCCGGCCGCCTGGACACCGAGGGCTGGATCGACACCGCGCGCTACGGCTGCTCGCTGCTGGGC
This sequence comes from Candidatus Krumholzibacteriia bacterium, assembly GCA_035399525.1. Taxonomy (GTDB): domain Bacteria; phylum Krumholzibacteriota; class Krumholzibacteriia; order LZORAL124-64-63; family LZORAL124-64-63; genus JACZKN01. The sequence goes on from DAOPJF010000034.1 coordinate 4,629, forward strand.
GCCGGCGTGGCGCTGCCGTTCGCCGGGCGCACCGCCTACCTGGTGGGCGTCGGCACCTACGCGCCCACGGACGTGACGGGCGACGAGCTGGGCCAGTTGCTGGCGCGCCTGCGCCGGCAGGCCGACGACATCCTGGTGGTGCTGCCGGGCGGTGCGGGAGCGGCCGCCTGGGCCCAGCGGGCCGACATCCGGCTGTTGTGCCATGACCAGGCCGCGCTGACCCCGCCGAAACTGGCGGCGGTCGTGGCCAACCTGGCCGCCGCCGGCGTGGCCCCGACGGCGCTGCTCGGCTTCGGCCAGGCGGCGGTCGAGGAGGCCGCCGACCAGGCGGTCGCCGAAGAGGAGATCCCGGCGTCGGCCGGGGCCGAGCCCGATGAGGAAGCAGAGCCCGCAGCGGAGGCTCCCGTTGCCGCGGCGCCCGCCGCCGCCGACGGGCCGGCGCCCGCGGAGCGACGGTCGATCGGTGCGGACGAGGCCTCGGTGCACGCCGCCCTGGCGGCCCTCGAGGAGCAGGACGCGGCCGGCGGCCAGGCCGACGACGTCGGTCTCGATCCCGAGATCGTGTACGCCCGGCGCCGCGGGACCTCGGGCGTGTTCTGGGGCGTCGCCGCCGCGGCCGTGGTGCTGATCGGCCTGGTGGGGGTCTACTACGTGCGCTACGTGCGCGTGCCCGAGGACGGCCTGTTCGGCGCCGCGCCGGTGCAGGTGGTGCAGGCGCCCGACACCGGGCGGACCGTCGACCGGGACGCGGCGCTGCCGCCAGTCATCCAGGAACCGACCGGCCCGGCGGCCGCCGACACGGCGACCGTCGGCGGTGGTATCATGGAGACCGCGGACCAGGCGGCGGCGCCCGACTCGGTGCCCGTCGTGGCCGCGGACACGGGAAGCGACGCGGTCCGCGACGATGCGCAGGGCGCCGTGACGCCGCCGCAGGAGACCGCCGCGCCGCCGGCCCAGGCGCAGCAGGAGACGGCGCAGGCGCCGGCCCCGGCGGCCGACGCGCAGGCCGCACCGACGCGTCCGGCCTTCGACCCCGCGCCCTACCGCGTGCCCGTGGGCACCGGCGGCTGGGCCCTGCAGGTGTACTCGCTGCGCGACAGCACGTCGGCGCAGAAGGAGATCAGGCGGCTCGAGCGGCTGGGGATGCGCGCGGCGTCGCGCATCGTCGAGCTGCCGGACTCGGGCCGCTGGTGGCGGATCTACGTGGGCAGCTTCGCCAGCCGCAACGACGCGCGCGCGGCCGAGCCGGCCCTGTTCGAGAGATTGCGCACCGACTGGGCCCAGCCCACGCGGTTCACCGTCGCGGTGACCGACACGGCGGGCCGGTGACGGCGCGCGCACCCATCGCATCCACGGAACGCAGCGGAAGGTTGATCGCTTGAGACTCAAATCCATCGAACTGCAGGGATTCAAGTCCTTCGTGGACCGCACGCGCCTGGACTTCGACGAGGGCATCACCGCCATCCTCGGACCCAACGGCTGCGGCAAGTCGAACGTCGTGGATGCGGTGCGCTGGGTGCTGGGCGAGCAGTCGGCCAAGCAGCTGCGCGGCGGCAAGATGGACGACGTCATCTTCAAGGGCACCACCAAGCGGCGCCCCGTGGGCATGGCCGAGGTCACGCTCACCTTCGACAACGACGACCGCGGCATGCCCGTGGACTTCGCCGAGGTCGCGATCAAGCGCCGCGTGACCCGCGACGGCGGCAGCGACTACTTCCTGAACGGCACGCCGTGCCGCCTGAAGGACCTGCGCGACCTGTTCTACGACTCGGGCGTGAACAACGCGTCGTACTCGATCATCGAGGAGTCGATGATCAAGCAGATCCTCAACGAGAACAACACCGAGCTCAGGCACCTGCTCGAGGAGGGCTCGGGCATCACGCGCTACAAGGCGCGCCGCAAGGAGACGCAGCGCAAGCTCGACCGCACCCAGAGCGACCTGACGCGCCTGTACGACATCATCGACGAGATCGGCAAGGAGGTGCGGTCGCTGCAGCGCCAGGTGGGCAAGGCCCGCCGGCACCAGCGGCTGTACAAGGAGATCCGCGCGCTGGAGCTGCTGACCGCGGCGCGGCGCCACGCCGATCTCGACCGCCAGGAGGCCGAGGCCCGCGAGAGGCTCGAGGAGTACCGCACCGCCGCCGAGGAGGGCGTGGGCGAGCTGGCCGAGCTGCAGGCGCGCATCGCACAGGCGCGGCCCCAGATCGACGAGCGCGAGGCCGAGCGCCGCCAGCTCGAGGACGCCCTGCAGGCCTTCGAGGAGGAGCTGCAGGAGACCGAGCGGCAGGTGCTGGTGATGCAGCACCGCATCGACGAGCACGCACGCCGCATCGAGGCCAACACCGGGGCCATGGGCGAGGCCGAGCGCCGCCAGCACGAGATCGAGGGCCAGATCGAGCGCATGACCGCGCAGCTGGCGGCCATCGCCGGCGAGATCGAGTCGGGCGCGCACCTGCTCGAGGAGCGCAGCGAGGCGCTGCAGATCCTGGACGAGCGCCTGTCCCGCGACCGCACCGCCCTGGACGACGCCACGCGCCGCAACCTCGAGGTCATCGAGAGCGACGCCGCGCAGCGCAGCCGCCTGCGCGAGCTGCAGGTCAAGCAGGAGAACCGCCGCGAGCGCATCGCCATCCTGGGCGAGGACCGCGAGACCATCCTGCAGAAGGGCGCCGAGGCCGACAGCCGGGTCGGCGCGCTGGAGTCGGCGCGCGTCGAGGCGTCGGGCCGCCGCACCGCACTGCTTCAGGAGCTGGCGGGCCTCGAGCACGACGAGCAGGATCTCGAGTCGGCCGCCTCGTCCCTGCAGGAGCAGGTGGCCGCGCTGCAGGCCCGCCGCGAGGCCGCCCGCAGCACCTGCGACCTGCTGCGTCGCCTGCACGAATCCTACGAGGGCTATGGCCGCGGGCCGCGCGAGGTGCTGCAGCGCCACGGCGCCGAGGAGCGCATCCGCGGCGGCCTGGCCGACCTGCTGAGCGTGCGCCCCGAGGACGCGGGCGCGCTGGAGATCCTGCTGGCCGACCTGCTGGACGCCGTGGTGGTGGACCGGCCCGAGTCGGCCCTGGAGCTGGTGCGCGAGCTGCGCGGCGAGGACCTGGGCCGGGCCAGCTTCCTGTGCGCCGGCGGGCTGGGCGGCGCGTCGTCGTCGACCGTGTCCCTGGCCGGCGGCACGCCGGGCCACGAGGCCATCACCGGACCGGGCGCCGAGGTGCCCGCCCTGGCGGCCCTGCTGCGCCGCACCGTGATCTTCGCCGACGACGAGGCCGCGCTGGCGGCGGCGTCGGGCTGGCGGGGCGAGGGCGTCGTCACTTGCGTCAGCCGCGGCGGCCTGCTGGTGCGCAGCGACGGCACCGTGCGCGGAGGCCGGGACGAGGGCGACGCGGCCGCGCTGATCGGCCGCAAGGAGAAGCTGGACGAGATGGAGGCCGAGGTCTCCGCCCTGGATGGCCGCGTGTCCGCGGCGCAGGAGAAGGTGACGGCCAACCGCGCCCGCCGCGAGGAGGTGCGCGAGGGCCTGATCGCCGGCCGCGGCCGCCTGAACGCCGTCGACGGCGAACTGAACGGCCTGCAGGTGCAGCTGGCCCAGGCCGCGCAGGAGCGCGACACCGCCGGCACCCGTGCCGCCGAGATGCAGGCCGAGGCCGCGCGCCTGGGCGAGGAGGTGGCCGTGCTCGCGGGCGAGGAGCAGGAGCTGACCGACCTGCTGGCCGAGAGCGGCCGCCTGCGCCTGGACAGCACGACGGCCCGCGACGAGCTGCGCCGCCAGGTGCAGGACGCCGAGCTGTCCCGCGACGAGATGCGCGCCGAGGTCGAGGAGCTGCGCCTGGTGCACCAGCGCCGGCAGGGCCAGCAGCGCGAGACCGAGACCACCCTGGGCCACCTGCGCCAGAACGTGGCCGAGCAGTTCGCCCGCCGCGAACGCCTGGCCGAGGAGATCGAGGTGGCGCGCGGCGCCATGGCCGACCTGGGCGAGGAGCTGGCCTCGCGCCGCGAGCTGCTGGCCCGGGGCGTCGACGAGCGCGAACGGCGCCGCAAGGTCGTGCGCGCGGCGGCCGACGGCATCCAGGCCATGCACGACGAGACCGGCGCCTGGCACGCCCGCGCCCAGGCCATCGAGAAGCAGCGCGGCGGCTTCCGCGAGCAGGCCCACGAGATGCAGACGCTGCTGGCCACCCTCGAGATCAAGCGCAACAACCTCGAGGAGCGCATCGAGGAACAGTACAAGGGCTCGTTCCAGGACCTGATCGCCTCGGTGGCGGCCGAGGACCTGCCCGACGAGCTCGAGCGCGAGGGCGACGTCTTCCAGCTCGAGCAGGCCGCCGCGCTGCTGGCCGACCGGCAGGAGAAGCTGGCCTCGCTCGGGCCCATCAACCACCTGGCCCTCGAGGAGTACGACACCAAGAAGGAGCGCCTGGACTTCCTGGAGGGCCAGCGCGACGACGTGGAGAAGGCCCGCGACGACCTGGTGAAGGCCATCACCGAGATCAACCGCACCGCGCGCAAGCGCTTCCTGCACACCTTCGAGGAGGTGCGGCGCAACTACATCGCCGTGTTCCAGACCCTGTTCAAGGGCGGGCGCGCCGACCTGCACCTGATCAAGACCGACGACCCGCTCGAGAGCAACCTGCACATCATCGCCCAGCCCACGGGCAAGGTGGTCGACCACGTGTCGCTGCTGTCGGGCGGCGAGCGCTGCCTGACCGCGCTGTCGCTGCTGTTCGCGGTGTACCTGGTCAAGCCGTCGCCGTTCTGCATGCTGGACGAGGCCGACGCGCCGCTGGACGACAGCAACATCCAGCGCTTCGTGAACATGCTGCGCGAGTTCAGCCGCAACACGCAGTTCCTGGTCATCACCCACAACAAGCTGACCATGGAGACCGCGAACCACCTGTACGGCGTCACCATGATGGAGCCGGGCTGCTCGAACATCGTCTCGGTCAGCTTCCGCGACGTGGCCGAGACCCAGAGCGACGAGCAGTTGGCCGGGGCCATCGCCGCGCGCCGCTCGTCCATCGACAAGGACGAGGTCGAGCGCGAGCGGCGTCGGCAGGAGTCGCTGGCCTTCGAGGCCGTCGCGATCGCCGACGAGGTCGCCGACGAGGTCGCCGAGGATGCTGCCGAGGATGCCGCCAAGGCCGACGCCGACGAGCCGATCGTCGACGACATCGCCGACGACATCGTCGACGACCTGGACGCCGACGACGCCGACGACGCCGACGACGCCGACGACGAGGCCCGGGGCACCATGGAGGCGAGCGAGTGATCAAGGGCGCCCTGAACCGCTTCCGCGAGGGCCTGCGCAAGACGCGCGACGGCCTGGTGGGCGGCCTGCGCGGCCTGTTCGGCGGGCGCGTCAAGCTGGACCAGGAGACCCTCGACCGCATCGAGGAGCTGCTGATCTCCGCCGACATGGGCGTGCAGTCGTCCGTGGCCATCACCCGCAGCATCGAGAAGCGGCTGAAGGAGGAGGGCGGCGAGGCCAGCCTCGACGCCGTGCTCACGGTGATCCGCGCCGACGTGCAGCGCATCCTCAGCACCGCCAAGCCCCGCATCCGGCCCCTGAGCTGGGACGACGAGGCGGTCGGCGGCAAGGGCGGCAGGAAGAAGAACAAGGACCGCGGCGAGGCGGCCGACGCCGCGGCCGCGCCCGCCGGCCCGCACGTCATCTTCGTGGTGGGCGTCAACGGCACCGGCAAGACCACGACCATCGCCAAGCTGGCCCACCTGTTCAAGGGCGAGGGGCGCCGCGTGCTGCTGGCCGCGGGCGACACCTTCCGCGCCGCGGCCGTCGAGCAGCTGGGCGTGTGGGCCGACCGCATCGGCGTCGAGTGCGTGAAGCAGGGCCACGGCGCCGATCCCGCCGCGGTGGTGTTCGACGCGCTGAGCGCGGCCGAGGCCCGCGGCGCCGACCTGGTGATCGTCGACACGGCCGGCCGCCTGCACACCAAGACCAACCTCATGGACGAGCTGGGCAAGGTCGCGCGCGTCATCCGCCGCAAGACCGGCCGCGACCCCGAGACGCTGCTGGTGGTCGACGCCAACACGGGCCAGAACGGCCTGTCCCAGGCCAAGGTCTTCGCCGAGACGGTGCCGGTGGACGCGCTGGTGCTGACCAAGCTCGACGGCACGGCCAAGGGCGGCATCGTCGTGGCCATCGCCGAGACCCTGGGCCTGCCGGTGCGCTACGTGGGGATGGGCGAGAAGGTCACCGACCTGGCGCCCTTCGACGTGGAGCAGTTCACCGACGCCCTGTTCGCCGGCTGGACCGACGGCGAGGCCGCCGGCGACGAGGCCTAGACGACGTGCGCCGCGGTCGCGGCAGGCGGCAGGCGGCGGTGCGGCGGGTCGAGGACCTGCTCGACCGCATCAGCGGCCGCAGCGACGACAAGCGCGACCAGCGCCGCACCGAGCCCTGGCTGGGCGCGCGCAACCTCGACGTGCAGCGCGACCGCGACACCTTCGACCGCCTCGTCCAGCTCGACTTCGACTACCTGATGGCCCTGCCCCTGGCCGCGCCCGCGCACGTGCTGCAGGACCTGCTGCCCCAGTCGGTGCTGGGCCGCGCCCAGAACGGCCACGGCTGGTTCACCGACGAGTTCGGCACCAGCCTGCGCTTTCCCGACGCCACCTTCGACCGCGTGCTGACGGTGCTCGAGCAGGGCCGGCCCCACCTCAGGGGCGACCAGGTGCGGCGCCGGCGCGGCGAGCGCCTGGCGCGCTTCGGCGCCTGGCTGCTGGAGAGGCTCGACGAACCCGAGCTCGAGCTGGTCATCGACGGCGAGCCGCTGTTCGGCATCGACTTCCTGGCCTCGGGCAAGGTGGAGACGCGCGCGTTCCTGGCGGGGCTGGTGCTGGCCGGCCACATGGACGACTGGAACTGGCGCCGCACCGCCATGCAACTGCACCGGCTGACCTACGCGGGCGATCCCCTGCACATCGGGGGCGGCGAGATCATGATCGTCGACGCCGAGCGCTTCGCCCTGTGCGGCCTGGGCGACACGGGCGCCCGCGAGTTCGACGACGAGCAGCTGCGCACCCTGCGCGACGTGGGGGTCATCTGCCGCGATCCGGCCGCCGACTACGCGTTCCCGGCCTACGACCAGGCCTTCTTCCGCCGCCGCCTGGGCGACGGCGTGTGCGACGACCTGGCCATGATCTGGGTGGGCGCGCACCACGGCTGGGCGGGCCTGCTGGGCGCGTTCGTGATGGACGCGGTGGACACCTACGACAAGTACCTGCGCGATCTCACCTGGGGCGGCTACGACGGCTGGCTCGCCGCCCAGGTGCAGCGGCGCTTCCGCGAGCGCGAGGGCCGGCCGCTGGTGGGCGACCGCGAGATCCTCGACCTCATCGCGTTCGCCGCCAAGCGCAACGACCCGCCCATCAACCTCAGCTCGTCGCACCGCCGCCTGATCCAGGTCGAGCAGGGCGCGGCCGAGCCCACGCTGCTGAACCACTGGCGGTTCCTGCAGGGCGACCCGGTGTTCGACATCCAGCTGGGATTCAGCCGCGTGCCCGCGCGCCTGTTCTACGCGGTGGCCAAGACCCGGCTCGATGCCGCCGGGCTGGGCGTGCGCGAGCCCGAGTACGCCGTGGCCCGACCGCGCCGGCGCTAGCGGTCACGCGCCCGGGCCGGGCGTCACCGCCGGGAGCGTCAGCGTGAACGTCGTCCCCTCGCCGGGCCTGGAGCGCACCACGAGCCAGCCGCCGTGCCGCATGACGATGGTGTGCGCGATGGCCAGGCCCATGCCCGTGCCGTCGGTCTTGGTGGTGAAGTAGGGATCGAACACCCGGTCGAGGTCGCCCGGCGCGATGCCCGTGCCCTCGTCGGCGATCTCGATGGCCACCGCCGGCTCGCCCGCCGCGGTCAGCGTGTTGCGGCCTTGCACCGAGATGCCGCCGCCGCGGGGCATCGCCTGGCGGGCGTTCAGCAGCAGGTTGCCCAGCACCTGGGCCAGCTGGCCCCGGTCCGCCATCACGCGGCGCAGGTCCGACGGCAGGTCGAGCGACAGCCGCAGTCCGTCGCCGACGGCGAGGCTCTCGGCGCTGGAGCGGGCGAGGGCGGCGATGTCCACCGGCGCCAGCTCCGGCTCGTTGCCGCGGGCGAAGGCGCGCAGCCTGCCGACGAGCGACCGCGCCTCGGCCGTGGCGCCCTCGATGAACCCCAGGTTCGCTTCGTCGGCCGCCGAGAGCCGGCCCCCCCGCCGCAGCTCGGCGGCGTAGCCCTGCATGATCGTCAGCAGGTTGTTGAAGTCGTGCGCGATGCCGCCGGCCAGGCCGGCGAGGGATTCGAGCCGCCGCAGCAGTTCGCGTTCGTTCTCGGAGCGGCGCCGGCCGGTGATGTCCCGCAAGGCCAGCACGCGCGAGCCTCCCGCGTCGACGAAGGTCTCCAGGGGCGCCACCGCCACGTCGAGATCGCGCTTC
>DAOPJF010000035.1:0-12726 GCA_035399525.1 Candidatus Krumholzibacteriia bacterium
CCCCGTGCAGAACCCCGACGGCCGCGACCGCTTCGTGCACCACTTCGAGAACACCGTCGGCCGCTGGTCCGACCGCGAGCCCGGCGCTGCCGAGCACGACGAGCCCTGGCCCGGCGGGCGCGTCAACCACTACCTGTTCGACATGAACCGCGACTGGTTCACCATGGTGAATCCCGAGAGCCGGCGCTCGGCCGAGATCGCCGGGTGGGTGCCGCAACTGGTGGTGGACAGCCACGAGCAGGGCGCCAACTCGACCTACCTGTTCCCGCCGGCGCGCCATCCGTTCAACCCGCTGCTGCCGTCGAGCGCCACGCGCTGGGTCGACCTGTTCTCGGCGCAGCAGGCCGCGGCGCTGGACGCCCGCGGCTACCCGTACTTCCGCGGCGAGTGGAACGAGGAGTTCTTCCCCGGCTACGGCTCGTCGTGGTCGCGCTTCCTGGGCGGCGTCGGCATCCTGTACGAGATGTCGCGCACCACGGGCGCGCTCGTGCGCAAGCACGGTGGCACGGTACGCACCTTCGCGCAGGCGGTGGAGCACCAGCTGACGTCGTCGGTGGCCAACCTCGAGACGCTGCGCGCGAACGCGGCGGCGGTGCTCGAGGCCCAGGCGGCCGCGCGGGGCGAGATCGTCGAGCAGGGGCGCAAGGGCAAGCTGCGCGCCTGGGTGTTCCCGCCCGACCCGCGACGGCCCGAACGCACGGCCCGCCTGGCGCGCGTGCTCACCGAGCAGGGCATCGAGGTGCAGACGGTGGCCAAGGCGGTCGAGGCCGACGGCCTGGTCGACGCCCGCACCGGCGCGAGCGGCCGCCACACCCTCATGCCGGGCGCGCTGCTGGTGCGCATGGACCAGCCCTCGGCCGCGCTGGCCCGCGTGATCCTCGACCCGCACGTGCCCATGGATAGCGGCTTCTTCCGCGACGAGCGCGAGTACATCGAGAAGGGCAAGGGCAGCCGCCTGTACGACACCACGGCGTGGTCGCTCGCCATCGGCCTGGGCGTGCCCGCCTACTGGAGCGCGAAGGTGCCCGCCGGCGCGTGGGAACCTTGGCAGGCGCAGGACGACGCCGCGCCGGCGTGGCGTGCGCCCGAGGCCTGGGTGTCGGTGATCTTCGACGGCGATCCGGACGAGGCGCAGGCCGCGCTGGCCGACCTGCTGCAGCAGGGCGTGACGGTGCGCGCGGCGGCCAAGGCCTTCACCATCGGCGGCCGCGCCTTCGCCCCCGGCGCGTTCGTGGTGCGCCGCGAGGGCAACGACCAGGGTGTCGGCGCCGTGCTCGAGGGCGTGGCCGCGCGGCATGGCCTGCAGCCGGTGGCCGTGACGACCTACAGCCCCGACGCCGGCCCGGACCTGGGCGGCGGCGAGTTCGACGTGCTGGTGGCGCCCCGCGTGGGCGTGCTGACCGGCATGCCCGTGTCGACGGACCAGTACGGCTGGATCTGGCACCTGCTGGACCAGGACCTGGACCTGCGGTTCAGCGCGCTGGACGTGGGCAGCTTCGCCCGCACCGACCTGTCGCGCTACAACGTGCTGGTGTTCCCGCCGGTGATGGGCGGCCCGGCTACGTATCGCAAGCAGCTGGGCCTGGGCGGCATGGACGCGCTGCGGCGCTGGGTCGAGGCCGGCGGCACCGCCATCGGCATCGGCGACGGGGCCGGGCTGCTGGCGGGCGCCGAGACCGGGCTGACAGCGACGCGCTTCCGTGCCGAGGTGATCGACACGTACCCGTCGCCGGTGTGGAGCATCGGTGCAGCCGAGGCGGCGGACGCCGGTCGGCCGACGGCGGTGGGGCTGCGGGCGGTCTCCGGCGGCAGCGAGGGCGAAGGCGCCCCCACCCCCGTGCGCGAGGCCTCGCCCTACGACGTGGCGCCGGTGCTCGGCGCAGGCGCGCGCCCGTTCGCCGAGGGCCGGGACCAGGGCACGGCCCTCGGCGGCGCACCCGTGGCCATGGACGCCTGGCTGCAGCCGGTGCTGCCGGCCGGGCGCAAGGCTCCCGAGAGCGAGGACCGCGCCCGCGCCGATGGCCGCCTGCGCTCGTTCATGCCGCAGGGCGCCCTGCTGAACGTGGAGCTGGATGGCGAGTTCTGGCTCGACTGGGGACTCGACGAGGCGACGACGGTGCTGTTCGGCTCGGACGACAGCCTGATCGCGGCGCCGCCGGCGCGCGTGGCCGCGCGCTTCGCCGATCCGGATCACCTGCACGTGGGCGGCCTGCTGTGGCCCGAAGCCGCAACGCGCCTGGCGCGCACCGGCTACGCCGTGCGCGAGGGCGTGGGTCGCGGCCAGGTGGTGCTGTTCGCCGACAACCCGGTCTTCCGCCGGTGGATGCGCGACAGCGAGCGCATGTTCGTCAACGCCGTGCTGTTGGGGCCCGGGCTGGGCACGCGGTGGTCCACGCCCTGGTAGGACCGGTTCAGGGCGCTGCCGCGGGCTGCGGACGCCAGCGCTCGACCATGGCGCGCAGCTGGTCCATGCGGATGGGCTTGGCGATGTAGTCGTCCATGCCGCAGGCCAGGCAGCGGTCGCGGTCCGTGCTCATGGCGTTGGCCGTCATCGCGATCACCGTGACGCCCGAGGCCGGCCCCTCGAGGGCGCGGATGGCGCGCGTCGCGTCGTAGCCGTCCATGCGCGGCATCTGGCAGTCCATGAAGACCAGGTCGTAGGCGTGGGCGCTCACCATCTCGAGGGCCTCGACGCCGTCCTCGGCCATGGCCACCTCGCACGAGAGCTTGGCCAGCAGCGAACGGGCGACCTTGCGGTTGGTCGGGTTGTCCTCGACCACCAGCACCGACAGCGGCGGCAGATCGGTGTCGACCGCGACGGGCGCCGGCTCGGACCGCGCCGCCGGACCCTGCATCACCTCGGTGATGGCCTGCAGCAACGCGTCCGGCCGCACGGGCTTGACCAGGCAGCGGGTGAACCCGGCGGCCGCGATGTCCTCGGAATGGAAGTCCTTGCCCGCCGAGGTCAGCATCAGGCGCCGCAGGCCCTGGTCGCCCCGGGCCGAGACTTCCCGCGCGAACTCGAGCCCGTCCATGCCCGGCATCTGGTGGTCGACGATCGCCAGGGCGAACGGCGCGTCGCCGCGCCGCGCCGCCTCCAGCACGCCGAGCGCCGATTCGCCGTCGGCGCACGCCAGGGGCTGCAGGCCCCAGGCGGACAGCTGCTCGATCAGGATGCGCCGGTTCAGCTCGACATCGTCGACGACCAGCACCTTGACGCCGGCCAGCGCCCGGGTCGACGCCGGCGCGGCGGCGGCCTCGCGGGCGACGACGGGCAGCGTGACGGTGAACCAGAAGTTCGACCCCCGGCCCGGCTCGCTCGCCACGCCGATGGTGCCGCCCATCAGCTCGACCAGCTGCCGCGAGATCGCCAGGCCCAGGCCCGTCCCGCCGAAGCGGCGGGTCGTCGAGGCGTCCGCCTGCGTGAACTTGTCGAAGATGGTGATGCAGTGCTCGGGCGCGATGCCGATGCCCGTATCCTGCACCTGGAAGCGAAGCCGGACGGCCGTGTCGTCGAAGTCCTCGCGCATCACCTCGATCAGGACATGCCCGGCCGCGGTGAACTTGACGGCGTTGCCCGTCAGGTTCACCAGCACCTGGCGCAGGCGGCCGGCGTCGGCGCGGACGCGCTCGGGCAGGTTCACGTCGCAGTGCACCGCCAGCTCCAGACCCTTGGCCACGGCCGAGGTGCGCACCACGTTCGCCGCATCGTAGACGACCTGCCGCAGGTCGGTCGGCCGCAGCTCGAGCTCGAGCTTGCCGGCCTCGATCTTCGAGAAGTCCAGGATGTCGTTGATGATCGTCAGCAGGTGCTCGGACGAGCTCTCGATCGTCTCGGTGTACTCGCGCTGCGTGGCGTCGAGGGTCGTGTCGCGCAGCAGCGTGGTCATGCCGATGATGCCGTTCATCGGGGTCCGGATCTCGTGGCTCATGTTGGCCAGGAACTCGCTCTTGGCCTGGTTCGCCGAGTCGGCCTTCTCCTTCTCGAGCATGAGGCGGACCATCTCGTTGTCGCGCAGCTCGATCTGGGCGAGCATGCCGTCGAACGACTCGGCCAGGTCGACGATCTCGCGGGGACCATCGGTGACCTCGGCCCGCAGGGTGTAGTCGCGCACGGCGGAGATGCGGCGCGCGGTGGCGCCCAGGCGCTCGAGCGGCCCGGTGATGGCCCGCTGCAGGCGGCGCCCGATGACCATGGCGCCGAGCCCCACCAGCAGGCAGAGCCCCGCGGCCAGGACCACGTCCGCGGCCTGCCGGCGCCGGTAGGCGTCGAGATTGGTCACGATGCCGATCGTGCCGACGCGCTCGCCGTCCCAGACCACGGGCTCGAGCATGACCGCGCCGAGCGACAGGCGACTGTCCGGCAGGGCGACCGACACGCGTGCGGGCAGGTGTCCGGTCGCGCCGTAGGAGGCGAACTCGGCCCCGTCCGCATCGAACAGGCGCGCACCCTCGACTTCGGGGATGACGCGCAGCGCCAGCAGGCTCTCGGTCGCCAGGTCGTGGTCGTCGAACATGAGCGGCCCGGCGCACGCCGTGCCGACCAGGGACGCGATGCTGCGGTGCTGGCGCACCACGCGGTCGCGCTCGCGCCCGTACTGCACGACCGACATGGTCGCGCCCACGACGACAAGGGCGGTCACCACGGGGACGCCGACGGCCTGGCGCATGCGGCTGCTGAGGCTGCTGGCGTGGCGGAACATGTCAGCGCTCCTCCCCGTAGAGCTCGGCGACCTTCAGGAGCTGGCTGCTCAGCTGCAGCCCGGCCGCGGCGGCGGCCTCGCGGTTGACCACCATCGACAGACGGCCGCGCCTGCGCACGAGCTGCACCATGCCGCCCCTGGCGCAGAAATCCCCGATCTCGCTCACGGTGAGCACCGGCCTGCCCTCCGCGCCCGCGAGGATGGCGTCGCAGATGGCGGCATCGGAGCCCAGGATGAAGACCAGCTCGCCGACGTCCGCCGCGTCGTAGGCGCGCACCGTCAGCGGGCGGCCATGGATCTCCTTGCCGGCGAGCGAGCTGAAGTCGGGACCCTCGCCGTCCGGGTCCCCGGCGACGTCGAGCCGGAAGGCGATGCCGCGATCCGCAGCGGGCCAGCTGACGACCCGGGCCAGGTTGCACACGATCGCGGCCTTGATGCGGGCCTCGGCGGGCGCATCGGCGGCGACAGCGTGCGCGGCCGCGGACAGCAGCATCACCAGCGACAGGACGGCTCGGCGGCCCAAGGGAGCACCCCCGGCCCGCGGTCGGCGGGCGGATCGTTACGGTTTCGACGCGGGTCGGCGCCCGCGGGACCTCCAGATACGGGCGGAATCGGCAGGGAAGCGCCGGGAGTTTAAGGAAATCGTGGGAAATCGACTAAAGACCTTCCGCGTGCGGCCCGAAAACCCGGTGAAGAGGTGCGAGATCCCCCGATCCACCCGAAACGGAGCGTTCCGTGCGCCCTTGCCTGTCGTCCCTGCGATCGGTGCTGCTGCCGGCGGCCCTGGCGATCCTGGTCGCCGCCCCCGCCCAGTCGCGGACCGGCTACGCCCCCGACTACACCGAGTTCGAACTCGACGAACTGCTGAACATGGACCTGGTGTTCGGCGCCAGCCGCTACGAACAGTCGGTCGATGCCGCGCCCGCGGCGGTCACGATCATCACCAGGGACGACATCCGCGCCTTCCACTACCGCAGCCTCGGCGAGATCCTGGCGACCGTCCCCGGCTTCTACGTCACCTACGACCGGTCCTACGAGTACATCGGCGTCCGCGGTTTCGGCCGTCCTGGCGACTACAACACGCGCGTGCTCATCGTCGTCGACGGCCACGTGGCCAACGACCTGGTGTACAACCAGGCGCCGGCGGGCAACGAATCGCTGCTGGACGTGGAGAACATCGATCGGGTCGAGGTCATCCGCGGTCCCGGCAGCGCCCTCTACGGCAACGGCGCCTTCTTCGCGGTGGTCAACGTGGTGACGGTGCGGGGAGCCGCCGTCGACGGCGTGAACGTGGACGCCGAAGCCGGTTCGTACGGGCGATACGGCGGATACGCCGCCTGGGGGCGCGGCGGCGACGACGGTCCCGACCTCATGGTCTCGGCCTCGGGGTTCCGCAGCGACGGCGACGACCTCTACTGGCCGGAATACGACGATCCCGCCACGAACGACGGGGTGTTCCGGGACGGCGACGGCGAGTCGGTCGCGCGCGGCAGCGCCCGCCTGGCGCGGGGACCGTGGTCCCTCGCGGCCGCGTACGTCGAGCGCACGAAGCACGTGCCCACAGGCGAGTGGGACATGATCTTCGACGACAACGACGCGCGGGTCTTCGATTCGCGCCTGGCCCTGGACGCCGCGTGGCAGCAGGCGGTCGGCGACGACGGCTCCCTGAACATCCGGTTCGGCTACGACCGCGCGCTCTACCGGGGATACTACCCCTACGACTACGCCGATCCCGGCGATCCGGTCGATCCGGTCATCAACGAGGACATCGCCGACGGCCGCTGGCTGTCGACCGCCCTCCAGTTCGAGCAGGGCTGGGCCCGCCATCGTCTCGTGGCCGGCGGCGACGCGCGCAAGGCGCTGATGGCGCGGCAGGCCTCGTTCGATCCCTGGACGGTCGCCATGGATCTCGACGAACGCGTGGACAACCTCGGGCTCTACGCCCAGGACGAGGTCCGGATCACCGACGACCTGTCGGTGTTCGTCGGCGGGCGCCTGGACACCTACGAGAGCTTCGGCGGCCACCTGTCGCCGCGCCTGGGCGTCGTCGCCCATCCGCACGCGGGGACGGCGCTGAAGGCCCTGCTCGGCGGCGCATTCCGCGCGCCCAATGCCTACGAGCTGTACTACACCGACAACCTGACCCAGAAGGGCGCCGCCGACCTGAAGCCCGAGCACATCACGACGCTCGAAGTGGTCTGGGAGCAGGACCTGGGCCACCGCGTCAACGGCAGCCTCTCGGTGTTCCACAACGAGATCCACGACCTGATCGACCAGGTCGTCGACCCCGCGGACTCGCTGATCACGTTCGCCAACCTCTCGGACGTGCGGACGACCGGCGTCGAGGCCGCGGTCGACGCGCGGCTGCTCGCCGGGTGGCGCGGCCGGGCCGGGTACACCTACCAGGAGACCGTGGACGAGGCGACCGACGCCGAGCTCACCAATTCGCCCCGGCACATGGCCCAGCTCACGCTGATGTCGCCGGGGCGCCTCGGCGCCCTGTCCGGCAGCCTCAACCTGCGCCACCTTTCGAGCCGGCTGACCCTGGCCGGCGCGCGGGTGGATGCCTGCACCGTGCTGGACCTGGGCGTGCGCGTCAGGCCCGGTCCCGGCGGCGTGCGCGCCGACCTCACGGTGCGGAACCTGCTGGACACCGACTACGCCGATCCGGGCGCCGAGCACCAGGCGCAGGACAGCCTCGCGCGCGAGGGCCGCACCTTCTCGGTCCGGCTGACCTGGCACCGCTAGCGGAAGCTCAGCGGTAGAGGGCGTGCACGCGGCCCCAGGCCGCCGGCGGTGCGGCGACCTGCCCGGCCGGGACGAAGACCACATGGTCGATGACGAAGGCGTCCCCCACCCCCCCGAACGACACGCTGGTCAGCGGCGCCGCCGGGTCGTCGCTGGCTACGATGACGTAGCCGTTGCGGCCGGGGGTCGGCGTGATCCCGAAGGACGCCACGCGGCCGAGCGCGACGCCGTCGACCTCGAGGGCGTCGTTGCCCGTCAGCTGCTGCAGCGACAGGCCGATCCGGCTCGCGCCGCCGGGCACCGCGATGCGCACCCGCCGGAAATCGGTGGCCCCGTACTCGACCGCCACGTTGCCGACGGTGTTCAGCAGCACGTGCGAGCCGTCCCAGACGCCCGGCACGAAGGCATCGCCGTACGGATCGTCGTGCACGGGGTCGAAGACCGCGGGCAGCACGCCGCTGCCCGCGCCGCTGAAGACGCCGTCGCTGCCGGCCAGTTCGACCAGCAGGCCTGGGGCCAGCTGGGGATCCTCGAAATCCTCGACGACACCGCCCGCGACACCCAGGCTGTCGTCGTCCGCGCCCCAGGCCGCGGGATCGACCACGGTCACGTGCACGGCGGCCCGGACGGGCGGCGCCAGGGCCAGGCAGGCGGCCACGAGGGCGGTGGGCAGGCGCACGGGGGCTCCTTTCAGGTCATTCCGGGGGCGGGCACAATCTAGACATGGAATGTCCTGTAGCCAAGAGGCGCCCCGGGGCTCAACCCCGGCCGTGCCCGTGCCGATAAAGGGGCGTGTGCCGCCGTACGGAGACGGCGGCCCTGCCCACGCGCGGAAGGAGCCCGCATGGCCATCTCATCGGTCACGTCCGCCTCGTCGCTCGCGTCCCTGTTCGGCGTGAGCTCCACGCGCGTGTCCAGCGACGCCGCCGTCGCCAAGCTGGACAGCGACGCGGCCGAGCGGCAGCAGCTCGAGACGCTGAGCCGTCGCCTGCAGGAGCTCACCGACGCCCTGGCGGCCATCCACGAGAACTGGCGGCGCTCGGACCAGGAGATTCCCGGCGGCGCGGCGGCCGTGGCGTCGGGCGCCGTGCTCGACCAGGCCGGCGATGCGAACACGGCGCTCGGCAGCCTCGAGGCGTTCGCGGGCGTGTCGGCCGGCACGCTGACCATCAACGGCGTCGAGATCGCCTTCGATCCTTCCACCGACAGCCTGCAGGACCTGGTCGACCGCATCGATGGCGCGGGCGCCGGCGTGGGCGCGGCCCTCGACGATTCGGGACTGGGCCTGGTGATCACGTCCGACGACCCGTCCGCGACGCTGGCGATCGCCGACGGCGGCACCGGCCTGCTGTCGGCGCTGGGCATCGACCCGGGCAGCCACGGGCCGACGCGGTCGGGCCACACGCCCGGCATGTCCTGGGACCGGGCCCGCACCATCGCCGAGGCGATGACCGACGCGGTCACGGCCATCAACGCCATCTTCTCGGACGAAGGCCTGGGCACCGACGAGTCGGCGGTCCTCAAGCGCGCGCGCAGCGACCTCAAGGGCGCCGTCGAGGGCGCCTGGGAGGCCGACACCAGCGGCATGATGTCCAACATCGACTTCCGCCAGGACTTCGAGGTCGAGTCCGGCGACGTGATGTCGTTCACCCGGCGCACCGGCAAGCTGATGGTGGGCAACATGCGCGAACGGCCGGCCACGGTCGAGACCATGCTGTTCGGGACGGAGGCCGAGACGAAGGACGGACTGATCGGCCGGCTGGAGCAGAAGGCGATGCAGATCCGCCAGCGCCTGGACATCACCTTCGCCCGGCGCGGCATCACCGTCGACACGCACGCGTAGGCGCGTCAGACCCGGATGCGCAGCCCCCGCCGCTCGAGCCCGAGCAGCACGCACCACCACACCGCCACGTTCAGCAGGGCGTACAGCAGCGAGCCGCCCGTCACGCCGGCGATGGGCACGCAGACCCCGTGGTAGACCGCCGCGTGCAGGCTGCGGGTCGCGCCCTCGGCCGCCGGCACGCGGACCAGGCCCAGCACCCTCGCCAGCAGTCCCGAACCCAGGAACGCCACGAGCGGATTGACCCCGAACACCACCAGCGGGCCGGTCCACCGCCGCCAGCCGCGCGCATCGACGGCCCCCAGGCAGGCCGCCAGGACCAGTGCGCCCAGCCCCGCGGTCAGCACGGTGTAGCTGACGGTCCACAGCTGCTTGTTCACGGGCTCGGCGGCCGCCAACGCGGCGCCGACCGCCACGGCGGCGACGCCGGCTCCCGTCAACCGGCGCAGGCGGACGGCCAGCGGCGCGTTCCCGGCCAGCAGGCGGCCGGCCTCGTATCCCAGCATCACCGTGACGATGGCCGTCAGGGTGGTCAGCAGCCCTTCCGGCTCGAAGGGCAGTCCGTCGACGCGCCACACGTGGTCGGCGCCGAAAACCGCCAGGTCCAGGCGCCGGGCCGCGCTGCCCGCGAGCGAGAAGGGATCGCCCGGCGCCGCACCCGGCAGCAGGCGCGTGACCAGCTCGTAGGCCAGCACGAACCCGCCCGCCGCAGCCCAGCGGCGGCGGGCTCCCGGCAGCACCACCACCAGCAGCGCAACCGTGCCCCAGGCCAGGGCGATGCGCTGCAGCACGCCCATGACCCGCAGGTGGGCGAACGCGTCGCCGAAGGCCGCCGGGGACCAGCCCGCGGCCGCGTCGCGGTTCAGCGGCACGCCGAAGGGGAAGCCGTTCAGCAGCAGGCCGCAGGCGAAGATGATCGCGGCGCGCCGCGCGATGCCGCGCAGCAGGGTCGCACGGTCGGCGCCCGCGCCTCGCCGCCGCGCGAAGCTGAGGGCCATGGCCGCGCCGGTGATGAACAGGAAGAACGGGAAGACCAGGTCGGTGGGCGTCAGGCCGTGCCAGGCCGCATGGCGCAGGGGCGCGTACACGTGCCCCCAGCTGCCGGGGTTGTTCACGACGATCATCAGGATGATGGTCAGGCCCCGGAAGGCGTCCAGGGCGACGAGGCGGCCGCCGCCGGGCGACGACGCCGGCGGGTTCACCGGCGACCGCCGCGGGACGCCGCTCCGGAGAGCGGGCGTCCCAGCAGCTTCGCGAAGGGCGCCAGCGCGGCGTCGGTCCAGCGGGCGACGATGCCCAGTCGGATCCGTACGGTCAGGTCGGCGCGGTCGTGCATCATCCGCGCGCATTCGTCGGGCCGCACCGGGTAGATCGAGCACTTGCCGCGGTCGAAGAAGACGCACCGGCCCGGCTGCGCCAGCTCGGCCAGCGTCCAGACGCTGCCCGGCTTCTTGCCGTCGCGGAACTTGTGGGGCATCAGGCCGTGGCGTCGCGAGCCGTCGGGCAGCTGCGTGACGCCCACGGCCAGGTACTTCGCGAACGTCTCGTCGACCGAGAGGCCCAGGTGCCGCGCCAGCGGCGCGATCTGGCCCGGCAGGAACCAGCCGGGCGAGTTGAGGCAGGCGGCGCGGCAGCGGTCGCAGTCGCAGCTGCCGATCCCCGGAGCCGGGCCGCGGGCCGGATCCTTGCGGTTCGGCGTCACGCCCGCACCGCCGCATCGACCGGCGCATCGACGACCGTGACCCCTGCGCGGGAGGCTTCGACCAGCCGGCAGCGTGGCTGGCCATAGGCCGCGTCGCTGTTGTGGACGACGAGGTTCGGGCGGATCCAGGCCGTGGCCTCGCCGTGCGTGTGCCCGCAGAGCACGGTGAACATGGTGCCTCGCCGGCTGCGCGCGGTGCGCTCGAGCGCCTGGCCCGTCGCGCCGCACACGTAGCCGTGCAGCCACGCCGCCGGCAGCGGCCGGCCGTCGCGCAGCGCCGCCTCGGGGAACGGCGGCACGTGGGTCAGGACGACCACCTGGGTGTACAGGGAGGCGGCGGTGTGGAGATCGGCTTCCAGGCCGGCCGCGGCCTCCTCGCCCAGCGCCCTCAGGCGCGCGACCAGCGGCGCCTGGTCCTCGAGGTACCAGTCGTTGCCGTGGTGCACGATCGTCTCCGCCAGCTCGGCGATGTGGATGTAGTCGTTGAGGATGACGTCGGAGGCCAGCAGGTCGCCGTGGCGCGCATCGCCCCAGCCGCCATGGCCGACCAGCCCCACGCCCTCGGCGACCTCGACACAACCCGAGGCGGGCAGCCACGCGACGCCCGGACCGCGCAGCTTGGCCAACGCGGCGCGCGCGGCGTCGACCGACCAGTCCCAGTAGTCGTGGTTGCCCATGACGAAGTGCACCGGGCGTCCCGTCGCCTGCGCGATCGCCTGCACGTCGTCCAGGACGCGCGGGCCCAGCGAGATGTCGCCGCCCAGCAGCACGCGGTCCGCTCCGGCCGCGGCGAGCTCGGCCAGGAACGCGCGCATGCGCGCCGGCCCGGCGTGGTCCAGGTGGATGTCCGACGCCCAGGCCAGCAGGGCCGTGGACGGCGCCTCCGTGCGTCGCATGGGATCCTCCGATCGCTGACGACTACTTACCGCGGATATGCCGCAACGGCAAGCGCCAACTCCGGATACGACAACATCCCGCCCCCTCCGGGGACGGGATGCCGATCGCCGCCGCCGGGGTCAGGGCACCAGCAGCAGCGACATGTTGCCGGTGCCGTAGTCCTCGATGTCCAGGCGCAGGTCGTGCCGGTTCTCGCACTTGAGGATCATCTCGGCGACCGGGCCCGGCAGCTCGTCGCCGGGGTACTTCACGTCCACCAGGCGCACGTGGTCCTCGCAGACCTGGTTCAGCAGCGCGCCCATGATGTTCAGGACCTCGAAGTAGTTCTCGATCACGGCGTCGGACAGCTTGTGGCGTTTCGCGCCGTCCTCGGCGATGTTCGCGGGGATCAGGGCGAGCGCCGCGCCGGCGAAGTTCACCAGCGGGACGTCGGCCATGCAGATGATCCCCTCGTCGCCGGCCTCGTTCATGTAGAAGCCGGACATGGCATCGGACACGCTGAAGCGCGAGCCCGCGGACGTGTCCGCGTCCCGGCCCAGCGTGTCGGCCAGCAGCTGCGCGACCTCGCGCGGCTTGGGCAGATGCAGCCTCGTCGCAGTCATGGCATTCCCCTCGTGCGGACCGGCGCGGGGCCGGTCAGGCCATCACGACCTTGAGCTCCTGCTGGAACGTCTCGGCGGTGAAGGGCTTGGCGATCAGGAACAGGGCGCCGGCGGCGCGGGCGCGGTCCCTCATCTCGGGCGTGCCCTCGGTGGTCACGAACCCGAACGGGGTGCCGTTGCCCTCGGCCTTGAGCGTCTCGAGCAGGTCGATGCCGTTCATCTCGGGCATGTTCC
>DAOPJF010000036.1:0-12693 GCA_035399525.1 Candidatus Krumholzibacteriia bacterium
ACGGCAGCATCCTGATCGGCATCGGCGCCACCGGCGAGGTGTGGTACGACGGCCGGCGCATCGACGTGCGCAGCGTGCGCGCCCACGTGGAGCGCGCCCTGGCCGAGGACCCCGAGGCGGGCGTCGTGGTGGTCGCCGACAAGGACGCCGCCACCGGCGTGGTGGTGCAGGCCATGGACCAGGCGCGGCTGGCGGGCGCGAAGGGCGTGAGCCTGGCCGCCGGGCGCGGGGCGACGCCGTGAGCTTCGCGCGCGCGGGCCGCCTGCTGCCGGCCGCCCTGCTGGCGGCGGCGCTGAACCTCGTATTGCTGTACGCGGCGGGTCACCTGTCCCGCGAGCGCCCGGTGGTGCGGGACTACGGCCCGCCGGTGGCCGTCGACCTGGTGACCGTGCTGCCCGACGAGACCCCGCCCCCCGAGCGCCCCCGCGACGATCCGCCGCCGCCCGAGCCCACGCCGCCGGCCGCGTTCACGCCCGAGCTGGCGGCGCCGGCGCCGGCCGACGTGCCCGCCATCGCCGTCAGCCTCGACCTCGATCCCGACCTGTTCCGCAGCGGCGCCCCGCAGGGCGACCTGGTGTTCGACGCGGGCGCGCTGGACCAGGCGCCCCAGGCGCGCGTGCGCGGCGAACCGCCGTATCCCTACCGCGCGCGGCAGCGGGGCATCGAGGGCGAGGTGCGCGTGCGCCTGCTGGTGAAGGCCGACGGCTCCGTGGGCAGCGTCGACATCCTGGGCGCCGATCCCGCCGGCGTGTTCGAGGACGCCGTGACGCAGGCGGTGCCCCGCTGGACGTTCACGCCCGGGCGCATCGGCGGCCGCGCGGTGGCGTCGTGGGTGGTCACGACCGTGCACTTCACGCTGGAGGGCGGTGCGCGATGAAGCCTGCGCTCGTGCTCGCCCTGGTGATGCTGGCGACGATGGGCGCCGCGCCCGACCGCGCCGCCGTGCAGGCGAACCTCGAGTCGGAGGTCGGCCTGCCCGAGCGGGCGCGGGCCGTGCTGTTCACCGCCCGCAGCCAGGTGGACGAGGGCGACCCCGCTGCGGCCGCGCAATCGCTGCAGACCTGGCTGGACGGCGGCGAGGGCCGCGACCACGCGCTGCTGCGCACCGAGCTGGGGGCGGCGCTGCTGGCGGCGGGCCGCGCCGACGAAGCGCGCATCGCGTTGCGGCGGGCCGTGGCGCAGGAGCCTGTGTTCGGCCGGGCCTGGCTGCGGCTGGGCGAGGCCTGCTACGAGACCGGAGCCTTCGCCGAGGCGGCCGACGCCTTCGTGCGCGCCCACGACCTGCTGCCGGACCCGTCGCCCGAGCTGGTGCATTACGCCGGCGTGTGCCGCCTGCAGGCCGGCGATGCGCGCGGCGCCTGCGACCTGCTCGAGCCGCTGGTGGCGGCCGACCCGCAGGCGCCGCTGCCGTGGATCCAGGCGTTGGCGGCGGCGGCCCTCCAGGCGCAGGCGCCCGGGCGGGCGCGGCCTTCGGTGCAGCGCCTGGTGAGCGCGCATCCCGATGATCCCGCGTCGTGGGATCTGGCCTGGCGTTTCGCCGCCGGCAGCGGCGACTACCGCGATGCGGCGGTGCTGTTGAAGGCCTCGGGCTTCCTGGCGGAGCTCGACGCTGCAGCGCTGGACCAGCTGGGCGCGCTGTTCGCGGCGGCGGGCGTGCCCCTGGAGGCGGCGCGGGCCTGGGCCGAGGCCCTGGACCGCCGCGCCGGCGCCGGGCCCGCGCCCCGCGACGCCGTGCTGCGCCTGGCGCGGGCCTGGCTGGCGGCGCACGAGGCGGCGCAGGCCCGCCGCGTGCTGACCAGCGCGCTGGCATCGGGCGAGGATGCCGGGCTGCGCGCGCTGCTGGGCGACGCCTGGCTGGCCGACGGTGACCACGCCCCGGCCCTGGATGCGTACGCCCGCGCCGCCGGGGCCGACCCCGCCGCCGGGCGCGCGCGGCTGATGGCCGGCTGGTGCGCCCTCGAACTGGGCCGCACGGCCGAGGCCCGCCGCTGGCTGCAGGAGGCCGTGCGCTTCGATGCCCAGGCCGCCGACGCGCGGCGGCTGCTCAAGACGCTCGACGGCGGGACGTGATCGCCGCACGTCCCGCCGTCGTCGATCTCTCCGCGTTGCACCGAACTACTGCCCGCTGATGATCTCCACCAGGGCGTCGGCCGCCCGCGGGTCGTCGAACTGGCCGATCCAGAACACGGCGTTCTCGCGGATCTCCGGGTCCTTCTCCGCCCGCACGATGGCGAGCATGAGGTCGAGGGCCTCGGGATCGTCGCCGCGCTGCGACAGCACGTGGCAGACCTGCATCTTCAGCTCGCGGCTGTCGGTCGAGTCGTAGATGCGCCGCAGGCGGTCCACGCCGACCTTGCCGCTGGTGCCGGCGTTGAACAGCGCCATCGACCGCATGTCCTCGTCGGCCGCGGGATTCTCGGCGACGGTCATCAGGGCCGCGGCGGCCTCGGGGCTGTCGCTGCGCGCGAGCACCATGAACGCCATCTCCAGCAGGTCGTCGGAAGTCGCGGGGTCGGACACCATCTGCTGGGCGGTGCGCACGGCGCGGGGCTCGTCGGCCTCGGCCAGGCCCATCAGGGCGTGGGCGCGCACCTCGGGATCGCGCGACGGGTCGGCGACGACCGTGGCCAGCATCTGCGCCGATTTCGCGTCGCCGCGGCGCCCGATGGCCAGCAGGGCGACCTGCTGCACCTCGGGATCGTCGCTGCGCTGCAGCACGTCGGTCAGCGCCTGCAGGGCGGCGTCGTCCTCGGACTGGGAGAGGCACATGACCATGGCCTGCACGACGGCCGGATCGTCGGTCGTCGGCAGGGCGGCGATGACGGCGTCGACACCGTCGTCCGCTTCCTGGCACAGGATGAACACGGCGTTCTGCCTCAGCTCGGTCGAGGCCTCGGTCTCGCCGCGCACGATCCGCTCGAGCATGGGGCGCGCCTTGGCGGGGTTCATGCGCATCAACGCATGCAGGGCGGCGATGCGCGTGGCGTCGCGCTCGCGGCCCGCGTCGGCCATGCGGTACACCTCCTGGGCCGCATCCACCTCGCCGCGGGCGGCCAGCTCGCCGGCGATGCGCGCGGCCAGGGCCTCGCCCTCGGCGGCGGTGGCGGCGGCCTGGAACTCGTGCTGCTGCTGCTTCAGCAGCACCAGGGCCTTCTTCAGCTCGCCCGTCTGCTGCAGGCGGTAGCGGGCGAAGGCCTCCCAGTAGAGGGCGTCGCCCACCGCGTCGCGGGCCTGGCTGAGCTCGCGCAGCTCGGCGTACAGGCGGGCCGCGTCGCGGTAGCGCTCGGAGTTCATCGCGGCACGGGCCTCGTCCAGGCAGGCCTGGGCCCGGGCCTCGGCGTCGCGCTGGGCGGCGGCCGCGGCCTTGGGGTCGGCCGCGTGCACCGCCCGGGGCGCACCGGCGGCCAGGACCGCCAGCAGCGCCAGCACGGTCATCTTGCGCAGGGTGTTCGGCGTCTTCATGGCGTCATCCTTCCTCGGTCAGAGCAATCGGGGATCGAGCTTCGTGCCGCCGGCCAGGCGCAGGCGGTCCAGGGTGGTCGAGGCGCGCAGGTCCTGGCGGATGCGTTCGACATCGTCGCCGCCGGTACCGGGTTCGAGGCTGGCGATGCGGGCGAGCACCAGCTCGAGGTCCTGCAGCAGCGCGTGCGTCTCGGCGTCGTCCGCCAGCGGCGAATCGAGCAGCAGCCGCGTCTGCGCCAGCATGCCGCCTGCCCAGGCCGGCAGCGCATCTTCGGCGGGCGCCGCCGGTCCGGCGGTCTGCAGGCCGGTCAGCAGCGCATCGGCGCGGCGGAACAGGCTGGCGGCGGCGAAGCGCACGATGGGCTTCACCGGCGGGTCGTCGGGAGTCGGGTCCACGGTGTTGGGCTGGGCCACGTCGATGGTCGGCGCTCCGGCGCGGTCGGGCTGCAGGCCGAAGCGGCCGATGGCGATGCCCACCACCAGCACCGCGGCGGCGGCCAGGCCGGCCTGCCACCACGCGCGGCGGCGGCGGTGCGCCGCGCGGGCCGCGGCGATGCCCGACCACATGCGGTCCGCCGGTGCGGGCGGAGGGTTGTGGTGGCTGGCGCGCGCCATCGCGGCCATTTCGTCGAATTCGCGATCGTCCATGGCTTCCGTCCTTCCGGTTCAGTCCTGCTCGGCGACCGCCAGGCGGCCGGGACCGCCCGTCAGCAGGTCGCGCAGGCGTGCGCGCGCCCGCGACAGGCGCGCCTTGGCCGTGCCCACGGGCGTGCCCATGGCGTCGGCGATCTCCTGGTGGGTGTAGCCCTCGAGGTCGTGCATCACGAACACGAGGCGGTGGTTGGTGTCGAGCTCGGCCACCGCGCGGTCGATGCGGCGCCTGAGGTCGAAGTCGGGCTGCGGTGCGGGCTCGGGCAGGACCGCCACGTCCTCGTGCCCGGTCTCGTGGTCCCGGCGGCGCCGCCGGCGGCGCAGGTGGCCGAGCACCACGGTGGTGGTGATGCGGTGCAGCCATCCCTCGAACGATCCGTCGCCGCGGAAGTCGCGCAGGCGGTCGAAGGCCCGCACGAAGGTGTCCTGCACCGCGTCTTCGGCCAGCGCGGTTTCGCCCGTCATGCGGTAGGCCAGGCGCCAGACCCGCTCGACGTGCCGGTCGTAGAGGCGGCGCTCGGCGGCGGCGTCTCCGGCCAGGATGCGGGCGATGAGGTCGGCGTCGGTCACGGGGGCCTCCGGGGCCGTCGGGTGGGGGTGCCTGGAACAACCCCTAGACACCCGGGGGGCCCGAAGGGTTGCGCCCACTTCGGATTTTACTGGACCGTTTCCTTGCCGATACTTATTCTTTTCGGCGTAACAAAAAGTTTGCGCCGGGACCCAAACCGGCCGAAGGGAAGGGGCGTCCGTGGCCGAAGTGATGAACCTGAGCGCCAGCCTCGAGGACTACCTCGAGGCCATCTACCACACCGTCGAGGCCAAGGGCGCCGCCCGGGCCAAGGACATCGTCGTGCGCCTGGGCGTGCACAACTCGTCGGTGACCCAGGCGCTCAAGTCGTTGGCCGAGAAGGAACTGGTCAACTACGCGCCCTACGACACCATCACCCTGACCGAGTCGGGCCAGGCCGTGGCCCTGGACGTGGTCAAGCGCCACCAGACCCTGCGGGCGTTCCTGGGCAAGGTCCTGGGCCTGCCCGATGCCGAGGCCGACGAGGGGGCCTGCCGCATGGAGCATGCGGTCAGCGGGGCCATCCTCGACCGGATCGTCAAGTTCGTGGAGTACTTCGAGAACTGCCCGGCCAACGACATCCGCTGGGACGCCTCGGTCGGCTACTTCTGCGGCCGCAAGCAGGAGCACGACGGCACGTGCGGCCGTGATTCCTGCGGGCACGACCTGGACCTGCATCTGCCGGACCTGAAGAAGCCGGCCGCCCGGGAGGACGCGTGATGCCCCTGACCATGATCCGCGAAGGCGGAAAGGCCGTGCTCAGGAACATCGACGGCGGTCGGCAGATGCGTGGCCGGCTGGCGGCGCTGGGCCTGCTGCCGGGCACCGAGCTGGAAGTGGTGCAGAACTCGGGCGGCGGTCCGTTCGTCGTGTCGGTGCGCGGAAGCCGCATCGTGATCGGGCGCGGGATGGCCGCGCGCATCGAGGTCGAGTGATCCATCCCGGGCCGGCCGCACGTGCGGCAGGCCCGGATTCCTCATAGAGGTGGCGTTTGGGCACGACGACAACCGCGGCGCGCACGGGATCGTTCACCGTCGCCGTCGCCGGCAATCCCAACTCGGGCAAGACCACCATCTTCAACAACCTGACCGGCGCGCGGCAGCACGTGGGCAACTACCCCGGCGTGACCGTCGAGTGGAAGCGCGGCACCCTGCGCCGCGGCGACCTGGCGCTGGACCTGGTGGACCTGCCGGGCACCTACAGCCTGACGCCGTTCTCCGAGGAAGAGCTCGTCGCCCGCGACTACCTGCTGAACGGCCGGCCCGACGTGGTGGTGAACGTCGTCGACGCCGGCAACCTCGAGCGCAACCTCTTCCTGACCACCGAGCTGCTCGAGATCGGCCTGCCCATGGTGCTCGTGCTGAACATGAGCGACGTGGCGCGCAGCCAGGGCCTGGTCATCGACACGGGGCGGCTGTCGCGCGAGCTGGGCGTGCCCGTGGTGTCGGCGGTGGGGAACCGCAACCAGGGCATGGACGACATCATCGACGCGGTGATGACGGTGGCCGCCCACACGGCGCACCTGCCCGGGCCGGCCGAGGTGTGCCGCGACGCGGGGCCGGCGGCCGGCGCGTTGGCGGCGCCCGACCTGCTGGGCAAGGGGCCGCGCGTGGACTATGGCGACGCGGGGGAAAAGACGATCTCGGCGATCGCGGACGCATTCCGCGGACAGGCCCCCGGCCGCTGGCAGCTGGTGAAGCTGCTCGAGCGCGACGAGCGCGTGCTCGACGCGCTGGCGACCGAAGCCGGGGCCGAGGCGCGCGCGGCGGCCGTCGCCGCGGCCGAGCAGTTCGCCGCTGGCCTGGACGAGGACGTGGACGTGTACGTGGCCCGCTGCCGCTACGCCTTCGTGGGCGACGTCTGCCGGGTGGCCTGCCGCGTGCCCACCGCCCGCATGACCACGGTGTCCGACCGCATCGACCGCGTGGCGATGCACCCGGTGTGGGGCGTGCCGATCTTCCTGAGCCTGATGTACGTCGTCTTCACCCTGACCTTCACCCTCGGCAACCCGCTGATGGACCTGATCGACGGCGGGTTCGGCCTGCTGGGGAGGTTCATCGCCGGCCTGTGGCCCTCCGGCAGCGGGAGCCCGCTGAAGTCGCTGCTGGTGGACGGCATCATCGGCGGCGTGGGCGGGGTGATCGTGTTCCTGCCCAACATCGTGCTGCTGTTCCTGGCCATCGCCATCCTCGAGGGCACCGGCTACATGGCGCGGGCGGCCTTCGTCATGGACCGCTTCATGTCGAAGGTCGGGCTGCACGGCAAGAGCTTCATCCCGCTGCTGATCGGGTTCGGCTGCACGGTGCCGGCCATCATGGCCACGCGCACCCTCGAGACGCGGCGCGACCGGCTGATCACCATGATGGTGCTGCCCCTGATGAGCTGCGGCGCGCGCCTGCCCATCTACGCACTGATGATCCCCGCCTTCTTCCCGGCGAAGTGGCAGGGGCCGGCGCTGTGGCTGATCTACGTGACGGGCATCGTGCTGGCGCTCGGGGCGGCGCGCGTGCTGCGGGCGACCATCTTCAAGGGCGAGACGACGCCGTTCGTGATGGAGCTGCCGCCCTACCGCCTGCCCACCGGCCGCAGCCTGCTGGTGCAGATGTGGACGCGCGCCTGGCTGTACCTGCAGAAGGCCGGCACGGTCATCCTGGG
The DNA here is from genome assembly GCA_035399525.1 of Candidatus Krumholzibacteriia bacterium. Classification (GTDB taxonomy): domain Bacteria; phylum Krumholzibacteriota; class Krumholzibacteriia; order LZORAL124-64-63; family LZORAL124-64-63; genus JACZKN01. The sequence continues at coordinate 7,337 of DAOPJF010000036.1, forward strand.
CGCCGCGGTCATCCTGTGGTTCCTGACCTTCTACCCGAAGCCCGACGCCGACTACGTGCCGCCCCAGGGCTTCGACTCCGCGCCGGCGGCCGCGGCGGTGCACGCGCCGCCGGTGGCCTACGGGCAGCTCACCGATCCGGCGCAGGCCCAGGCCGCCGAGCTGTCCTATTCCATCGCCGGCCGCGTGGGGCGGGTCATCGAGCCGGTGCTCAAGCCGCTGGGCTTCGACTGGCGCATCGGCACGGCGCTGGTGGGCGCCATCGCCGCGAAGGAGGTGTTCGTGGCCCAGATGGGCATCGTCTTCGCCGTCGGCGAGGCCGACGAGACGAGCGAGCACCTGCGCGCCCAGCTGCGCGCGCGGTACAGCCCGCTGGTGGGCTTCTGCATCATGCTGTTCGCCCTGATCTCGACGCCGTGCATCGCGACCTTCGCCATCACGCGGCAGGAGGCGGGCTCGATCGGCTGGGCGCTGGCCCAGGCCTGGGGGTTGACGGCGCTGGCCTGGATGGTGACCTTCGTGGTGCACCAGGCCGGACTGCTGCTGGGGCTGGGCGGCCTGGCCGGAGGCCTGTGATGGGTGTCGAGACGATCATCGTGGGCGTGATCGTGGCGGTGGCCGCGGCCTTCGCGCTGAGGGGCGCCGTGCGGTCCGCGCGGCGCAAGCAGGTCTGCTCGACCTGCGGGTCGTCCGGCTCCTGCCCGCTGGTCAAGGGGACCACCGCCGCGGACGCGCCGGGGGTGCCCTGCGGGCTCGAAGCCATGGCCCGCCCTGACGAGGGCGATCCTTCCAACTCCTGATTCCATCGCCATTTTCCGCTACAGCCGGACGTCCGCGGGCCGATGCCAACCCCGTGCGCGCCGCCCCGCGCGGCATCCCGGTCGCCCCGGGACCATCACGAGCCATATCATGGAAGGGAATGGGATGAGGGAGATCGCCCCGAACCTCCTCGATTCCTGCGAGCGCATCGTGGCCGCGGTCACCGATGTCCGCAACACCGTCAACCAGAGCGCCGACGACATCGTGGCGGCCATGGACGCCGCCCGCGAGCAGATCCTGCGCGACGAGCAGCAGCGCCAGGCCGACGAGGCCCGCCTGCGGGCCCTGAACGAGCAGCTGGGCGCCGAGATCGCCGAGAAGCGCTCGGCCGAGCAGGAGCTGCGGGCCCTGAACGAGACGCTCGAGAAGCGTGTCGCCCAGCGCACCGAGCAGCTGCGCCGCACCAACGAGGAGCTCTCGCGCACCATCGACCAGGCCAACCGGCTGGTGTTCGAGGCGCGCAACGCGACCCGCGCCAAGAGCGCGTTCATCGCCCATATCACCCACGAGCTGCGCACCCCGCTGAACGCGGTGATCGGCATGTCCGAGCTGCTGCTGGACATGGAGCTGGGCGCCGAGCAGCGCGAGACCGCCGGCATCATCTCCGGCAGCGCCCGCTCGCTGCTGGGCGTCATCAACGAGGTGCTGGACTTCTCGAAGATCGAGGCCGGCAAGCTGGACCTCGAGACCGCGCCGTTCTCGCCCGCGGGCGTGCTGCGGGGCGTGGTGGATACGTTCACGTTCCAGGCCCGCGAGAAGGACGTGGCGCTGGCGCTCGAGGGTGTCGACGCGCTGCCCCCGGCCGTGGCGGGCGACGCGGGCCGCCTGCGGCAGATCCTGGTGAACCTCGTGGGCAACGCCATCAAGTTCACGGCCGAGGGCGTAGTGACCGTGCAGGCCGAGGTGCTGGCCGCCTCGGCCGCCGAGGTCGACCTGCGCTTCGAGGTCACCGACACCGGCGTGGGCATCCCCGCCGACCGCCAGGCCCGCCTGTTCGACGCCTTCGTGCAGGCCGACCCGGCCACCGCGCGCAACTACGGCGGCACCGGCCTGGGCCTGACCATCTCGCGCCAGCTGGTCGAGGCCATGGGCGGCGAGATGGGGCTCAGCAGCGCCGAGGGGCGCGGCTCGCGGTTCTGGTTCACGGCCCGCTTCGCCCCGGCGGCCGCCGCGGGGGCCGAGTCGGCGCCGACGGCGGCCATGCGTCGGCCGGGCCGCAACCTGCGCATCCTGCTGGTCGAGGACAACAAGGTGAACCAGAAGGTCGCCGTGGGCATGCTGAAGAAGCTGGGCCATGGCGCCGTGTGCGCCGACAGCGGGACCGACGCGCTGCGCATGCTCGCGGACGAAGACTACGACCTCGTGTTCATGGACGTGCAGATGCCCGGCATGGGCGGCCTGGAAGTGGTGCAGCGCCTGCGCGCCGGCGACGGCGGCGGCCGCAACCGCGCCGTGCCGATCATCGCCATGACGGCCCACGCCACGCGCCAGGACCGGCGCGCGTGCCTGGACGCGGGCATGGACGACTACGTGGCCAAGCCCGTCAGCACCCAGCGCATCGAGGAGGCCATGGCTCGCGTGCTGTCGCCGCGGCCGAGCGCCGACCGCGACGACGGTCCGGCCTTCCGCCTCGACCGCCTGGTCGCGCGCCTGGACGGCGACGTGGCCCTGGCGGGCGAGGTGCTGGACGTGTTCCTGGCCGACACCGCCCAGCGCCTGAAGGCGGTCATGGGCGCGGCGCTGAACTACGACTTCGACTTCGTGAACGAGGCCGCCGCGGCCATCGAGGGCGGCGCCGCCAACGCCATGGCCGAAATCGTGACGAACCTCGCGCGCGAACTGCAGCAGGCGGCGATCGCGCGGCAGCAGGAGTACGCGGTCTCGCTCATCGGCGAGATCGAGGCCGAGCTCGAGCGGATCCGGCAGGCGGTCTAGGCCGGCGGCCAGGAGGGAAGACGAACGGGCCGGGCCCCTGGGGTCCGGCCCGTCGTCCTTCCCGGACCGCGGCGGCGGGCGTGCAGCTCACTTGACGAGCGTCACCGCCGTCGAGCGCAGCGTGTGCCCGGCCCGCACCGTGGCCAGGTACACGCCCGAAGGCATGCCGTCGGCGCGCCAGGTCAGGTCGTGGCGGCCGGCGTCCAGCTCTCCGCGGAACAGGCGCGACACGAGGGCGCCCCGGAGATCGTGGATCAGCACCTCGACCTCGCCGCGATGGTCGATCGTGAAGGAGAGGTTCGTCGTCGGATTGAACGGGTTCGGGAAGGCGGCGACGCCTGCGGGGGCGGCCGGCAGGTCGCCGACCGGGCTCGCGGCGCCCCCGGGGCCCGGGAAGACCAGCACGGCGCCGTCGCCTCCCATGACGAACGCCCCCACGGCCAGGTGGTCGGCGTCGACCGCGAGGCTGTACCCGAACAGGTCGTTCGAGGCCCGCACGCTCGACAGGTAGGTGTCCGCTTCGCCCCACACGCCGACGCCGCCCTGGTCCTCGTCGAAGCGGTAGGCCTTGCCGGCGCTGGTGTCCTGGCCCTGGGCGCCGACGTAGACGCTGCGGCCGAACATGGCGGTGCTTGTCCCGAAGTAGGCGAAGTCCTGGGGATCGCTCGCCTGCAGCGCGGCGACCTGGGACCATCCGTCGACGACCTGTCCTGGATTCTCGAACACGTAGGCGGCGCCGCGGCCGTAGCCGGCGCCGTTGACGCTGTACCCGCCCATGACCACGGTCGATCCCGACAAGGCCACCGAGATGCCGCACCGCTCGTTGCCGAGCGCGCCGTCGCGGAAGAGCTTGGCGACCTGGGACCAGGTGTTCGAGCCGGGATCGCGGCGGAACACGTAGGCTCCGCCCTCGTTGTTGTAGGTGCCCGGCACGCGGTCCAGCAGCAGCGCGCCCACGACGAGCAGGTCGCCCTCGAGGTCGACGCTCTCGCCGAACCCGGCGTTCGAGTCGAAGATGTCGTCCTCGAGTTCCTGGACCTGGCCCCACGTCCCCGGTCCGCCCTGGTCGCGCTCGTAGATGAACGTGCGGCCGTGGGCCGGGCTGCCGCCCTTCGAGGCGCCGATCACGATCCGGTCGCCCTCGATGTCCACGTCGTGCCCGTACTCGTCGAACGAGCCGAGGGTGTTCTCGAAGAGCTTGTGGACCTCGGTCCACGTGCCGCCCACGCGCTCGAAGATGTAGGCCGCCCCCTGGGCCGCGTTGCCGTTGATGTCGGCTTCCTCGGCGCCGATCACCATGCGGTCGCCCGAGATGGCCACACTGAAGCCGAACTGGTCGAACTCGGCGCCGTCCGTGGCGGTCAGCTTCTGCACCTGGGTCCAAGCGCCTGCGACGAGTTCGAACACGTAGACCGCTCCCTGGCCCTGGACCCCGCCGATGTCGGCGAGAGGGGCTCCGACAGCCAGGGTCGGGCCCTCGATGGCGACGGACCAGCCGAAGTCGTCGTTCGCGGCGCCGTCGGCGCTGACGACGACGGCGGTTTCGGTCGTGGCCCCGGCGGTGCGGGGGGCCGGGGCAAGCCCCAGCACGACGGCTGCGGCGGCGGTCAGGATGCGCATCCTGGTGTTCATGGTATCGACTCCTCTGCTGGCGGGTTCGGATGAATCGGGGCCGTCGGCCTCCCTCCCATGACCTCCCACGCACCCCCAGCAGCAATCAGGGATCAAATTTCTCCGAAAAAATTCCCCGGGCGGGCCCGTTCGCATACAATGCCCTGCGTGGCAGCATGTTGCGGGAGGTGAGCCCATGGATCCGAGTCGGTGGCGCCAGGTGGCCGAGGCCTTCGCGCAGGTTTCGGAACGTCCACCGGACGGCCGCGCCGAGGCCCTCGAGGCGTTGCGGCGCGGGGATCCGGAGCTGGCCGCCGAGGTGGCGTCGCTGCTGGAAGCCGGCGACGATGCGGGATTCCTCGCCGGTCCGCCGGCCTGGCTCGAGGCCCGGGACCTGCTGGACGATCCCCTGGAAGGCGCGCTCATCGGGCCGTACCGCATCGTCGAGCGGGTCGGCGCCGGCGGGATGGGTGTCGTGTACCGCGCGGTCAGGGACGACGACCAGTACCGGAAGGTCGTCGCGCTGAAGCTCGTGCGGCGGGGCATGGACACCGAGCAGGTGCTGGCGCGGTTCCTCACCGAGCGGCAGATCCTGGCCAACCTCGACCATCCCGGCATCGCGCGCCTGCTGGACGGCGGGGTGGCACCCGACGGGCGTCCCTACCTGGTCATGGAGTACGTCGACGGCCGGCCGCTGGATGCCTGGTGCGAAGGGGCCGCGCCGGGGCTGCGGGCGCGGCTGGAGCTGTTCCTGACCGTCTGCGGCGCCGTGCAGCACGCCCACCGCAACCTCGTCGTGCACCGGGACCTGAAGCCCGCGAACATCCTGGTGGATGCCGAAGGGCGCGTGCACCTGCTGGACTTCGGCGTCGCCAAGCTGTTGGACGAAGGCGCCGCCGATCGGACCGCGGCCGTCACGCTTCCGGGCGCCCGGATGCTGACGCCGCGCTACGCGGCGCCCGAACTGCGGGGCGACGCCGTGGGCACGTCGGCC